>JBGQGU010000452.1:0-3236 GCA_041497655.1 Gammaproteobacteria bacterium | reverse complement strand
TGGAGTTTGTCCGCCAGGGCCTGCAGCGCCTGCGCTCCCGCGGTCTCAAACCCGAAGAAAGCCGGGCCGTCGCGCTCGGCGCGCTGCACCAGTACGCGCTGGCAACGCTCGTCCATGCGCAGCGCGAGCGCGTCCGCGCCGTTCTCGATCACTTGCATCGCCAGCACGTCGGTACCGAACGCGCGCCACGCGTCGAGCTCACGCGCCTCGACGCCGATGTATCCCAACGCCAGCACAGACATGGTCACGCTCCCCCTAGCAGCTTGTCGGACTCAAGAGTCCGTACAGGCTGCTAACAGCAAAATCGGCTGACAATTCGGAAGAAAACCCAACCGAAGCGGTCGAATATGAAGAGAAGCGCGGGTGAATTCGCATATCTGTTTTCCTCTTTTGCAATTTTCCTGGCGCCGGTTTTGCATTAGGAGTTTGTCGGGGCTAAGTCCGACAAACTCCTTGCCGATGAATTATCACACGGAACCGTTTTGCGCGATGCGTTCCTGCGGGCTCAAATAAAAACCTGGGGCAGGATCGTGCGTGCCTCGGGGGCAAAAGCGAGCTAGGATCCCGCCGCGCGGCTACAAGTCATCTCAAAAACCATTTTAACCACGGAAACACACGGAACCACACAGAAATTCTTAAATGATTACGGGGACTCTAAGGGGTCGGGTTATTGTCCGTGTCATTCCGTGTGATTCCGTGGCTATTATTGAGTCCGGTTCTAGTCGCCGACAGGTTGCGCGCCGGCCGCCGTCTTGAAGCTCACGAAGCGGGTGCCCTCTTCGAGCGCCTGCTGCTCGTGCTCCTGGTTTCCGAGGATGAGCGCCACCTCGCCCGGCCCGATGTCGCGAGTCTCCTCGCCGATCCGCATCCGCAGCCGTCCAGTAAGAACCAGGATAATCTGCTCGCTCGGGTGATGGTGCGGCTTGGCGCCGGTTCCCTTGGGCTCGCTGTAGTAACCGAGTTCCAGTTCCTCGCCCGTAATGGTCGGGCCGTACGCCGTGGAGTGGCCCGGTGCTACGACGGGCTCCGGCATTTCCCTGAGCTTGAAGAACGGCATGGCGCCTCCGAGGTGGTTGTGAATCGCCCACTTGGCCGCACGACCGACACTATCCGGCTCGTGGAAAGGGGTCAAGAGTCCCGGATTCGATCGAACCGTCGATACTGAATGGCTTCCGCGACGTGGGCGGCGGCGAGCTTCGGTGCCCCGGCGAGGTCTGCGATCGTGCGCGCGACCTTGAGCACGCGGTGGTAGCCGCGTGCGGAGAGCCCCAATCGGCTGATCGCCTGCTTGAGCACGGTCGCGCCCTGCGCGTCCGGCGCGCAATGACGGTCGACCTCGCGCGATGACAGCACCGCGTTGGGCCGGCCCTGGCGCTTGAGCTGCCGGCCGCGCGCAGCGGCGACCCGCTTGCGGATCGCGTCCGAAGATTCGCCCCGCGCGCCATGCGTAAGGTCCCCCTCCGGCACATCGGGGACCTCGATCTGCAGGTCGATGCGATCGAGCAGCGGACCCGAAATCTTGCGCCGGTAACGCGCCACCTGGTCGGGCGTGCAGCGGCAGCGCCCGTTCGGGTCGCCGAGATACCCGCAGGGGCAGGGGTTCATCGCCGCCACCAGCTGGAACTCGGCGGGGAATTCCGCCTGGCGCGCGGCGCGCGAGACGCTGACCCGGCCCGACTCGAGCGGCTCGCGCAGGACTTCCAGCACCTTGCGGTCGAATTCCGGCAGCTCGTCGAGGAACAGCACGCCGTGCTGCGCCATCGAGATCTCCCCCGGGCGCGGCTGGCTGCCGCCGCCCACCAGCGCCACCGCGGACGCCGTGTGGTGCGGCGCGCGGAACGGTCGCTTGCCCCAGTTCGCGATGACGAATCCCGCGCTGCCGAGCGATTGCATGGCCGCCGTGGCGAGCGCTTCCTCGCGCGTCATGGGCGGCAGGATCCCGGGCAGCCGCTCGGCGAGCATAGACTTGCCGGTGCCCGGTGGCCCCACCATGATCAGGCTGTGCCCGCCCGCCGCCGCGATCTCGAGCGCCCGCTTGGCGTGCAGCTGCCCTTTTACCTCCATTATGTCGGGATGGCGCCAGCCGTTCACCGGCGGCCGCTCCGAGCAGCGCGCCAGCGGCGCGCGCCCCGTGAGATGGGCGCATACGTCAAGCAGGCAGCGCGCCGGGTAGACCGTCGCCTCCTCGACCAGCGCCGCCTCGCGCGCGTTCGGTTCCGGCAGCACGAATGCGCGGCGATCGCGGGTGGCCGAGAGCACCATCGCCAGCGCGCCGCGGACTGGCCGCAGCTCCCCCGTCAGGGCCAACTCCCCCGCGAACTCGCAGGCGGCGAGCAGCGCGGCCGGCAGCTGTTCCGAAGCGGCAAGGATGGCGAGCGCGATCGGCAGGTCGAAGCGGCCCGACTCCTTCGGCAGGTCGGCGGGCGCGAGGTTGACGGTGATGCGCCGCGCCGGGAACTCGAAGCGCGCGTTCTGCAATGCCGCGCGCACGCGGTCCTTGGCTTCCTTTACCTCGGCCTCGGGCAGGCCGACGATGGTGAAGCTCGGCAGGCCGTTGGCAAGGTACGCCTCGACCGTCACCGGCGGCGCGTCCATCCCCGCCAGGGCACGGCTGTATACGACGGCAAGCGACATAGATCCAGGCTCAAGGTTCAAGAATCAAGGTTCAAGGATTCAGTCAATAACGCGCCAGCCGTTGCGACTGCCGACAGCGAGGCGCGAGGGAGACTAAATCTATGGGAAATCAAAGCGCCCCGACCGGCTGGCGCCTTAGTCCTGCTTGATCCTTGATCCTTGATCCTTGTTCCCGCCTTCCAGTTCGGCGAGCTTGGCTTCGAGCTCCTGGAGCTTGGCGCGCGTGCGCGCGAGCACCTCGCGCTGCACGTCGAATTCCTCGCGCGTCACCAGGTCGAGACGGCTGAACGCCGATTGCAGCAGCGCGCGCAGGTTCTTCTCGAGGTCCGCAGCCGGGCTGCGGGCGAGGATTTCCCGCATCTTCTGGTCGATCTCTTCGAATAGCTTCGCCTTGGCCATGTCAATCCCGATCCGCTAGCAGCCTGTCGGACTTAGGTGTCGGACAGGCTGCTGACAAGGAGTTTGTCGGAGCTAAATCCGACAAACTCCTAGAGCGCGGTATCAATCCTACAACCGCTACGAAGAACGTGCTTCGGGCCTAGCAGCCTGTCGGGCTTAGGCGTCCGACAGGCTGCTAAAAGCAAAACCGCCTGCGGATTTCG
>JBGQGU010000451.1:0-3237 GCA_041497655.1 Gammaproteobacteria bacterium | reverse complement strand
GTGGAGGCGGCGGGCCACGGGCTGGAGAGCGGCAAGCACGCGGCGACTCTGTGCGCGGGGCGGCCCGGAGTCCTGCACGGCAACCGTACCTACCTGCTGCAGGACGAAAACGGGCAGATCATCGAAACCCATTCGATTGCGGCCGGCCTGGATTACCCTGGCGTCGGTCCCGAGCACGCATGGCTCAAGGAAAGCGGGCGCGCCGAATACGTGGCAGTCACCGACGAGGAGGCCCTGCAGGCGTTCCACGACCTGTGCCGGCTGGAGGGCATCATTCCCGCGCTGGAATCGGCGCACGCGCTGGCCTACGCATCCAAGATCGCCCCGCGCATGAGGCGGGATGAGATCCTGCTCGTCAACCTTTCCGGCCGCGGCGACAAGGACATGCACACCGTCGCCGAGAGGTCGGGCACTAAAATCTAGGGCGGAGGGATGAGGGCGGAGGGATGAATACAGGGAGGAGGGTTGAGGGCGGAGGGCGGAGGGAAAAACACGCGAGAACAGCCTTGGGTACCTGCTTTTTCCTCATCCCTCATTCCTCATCCCTCATCCTTCGTGGGTCATTCCTCATCCCTCATCCCTCATCCCTCATCCCTCGGTAGATATGTCCCGTATCTCCGCTACATTCGAATCGTTAAGGAATCAGGGCCGCAAGGCACTGATTCCTTTTATCACCGCTGGCGATCCCGATCCTGAGCTCACCGTGCCGTTGATGCACGCACTCGCCAGGGCCGGCGCCGACGCAATCGAGCTGGGCGTGCCGTTTTCGGACCCGATGGCCGACGGCCCCGTGATCCAGCGCTCGAGCGAGCGGGCGCTCAAGCACGGCGTCTCGTTGCGGGACGTCCTCGGCTTCCTGGCCGAGTTCCGTAAGACCGATCGCAGGACGCCCGTGGTGCTCTTCGGCTACGCCAACCCGATCGAGTCGCTGGGACTGGAGCGTTTCGCCGACGCCGCGAAGGCCGCCGATGCCGACGGCGTGCTGGTGGTCGATTACCCGCCAGAGGAGGCGCAGCAGCTGGTGAAGACGCTCGATGCGCGCAACCTCGACACGATATTCCTGCTTTCGCCGACCACTTCCGACGACCGGCTCGGGAGAATCGCAAAACTTGGCCGCGGCTACCTCTATTACGTCTCGCTGCGGGGCGTGACCGGTGCTTCCAACATCGACTTCGCCGACGTCGCCGCGCGGGTCCGGCGCGTGCGCGAATTCACGCGGCTGCCGGTGGGCGTCGGTTTCGGCATCCGCGATGCGGCGACCGCCAAGGCGATCGCCGCATTGTCCGATGCGGTGATAATTGGCAGCGCCTTGATTCAACAAATCGAGAAAGCGCCACGGGACGGCGTGGTGGCATGCGCGGAGCGGTTCCTGACACCGATCCGCGAGGCGCTCGATAGCCTGTCTGCGGTAAAGGCATGACTCAAGGCCGCCGACATTCCGGGATTCATGGATTCACGATGGTCGCGGAGGCGGCCTTATGAGCTGGCTCCAGAAACTGCTGCCGCCCAAGATCAAGCGCGAGGCCGGCAGCCCAAAAAAGGTGGTCCCCGAGGGGCTGTGGAGCAAGTGCGATTCGTGCGAAGCGGTGCTGTACCACGCCGACCTCGAGAAGAATCTTCACGTCTGCCCCAAGTGCTCGCATCACAACCGCATCTCGGCGCGGGAGCGGCTCGACGGCCTGCTCGATCGCGAAGGCCGCTACGAGGTCGGGGCGGAGGTGGCGCCCGTCGACAGCCTGAAGTTCAAGGACAGCCGGCGCTATTCCGAGCGGCTGGAGGAGGCGCGCAACGACACCTCGGAGGAGGACGCGCTGGTGGTCATGCAGGGTTCGATCAAGGCGATCCCGGTGGTGGCGGCGGCTTTCGAATTCAGCTTTCTCGGCGGCTCGATGGGCTCCGCCGTGGGCGAGCGCTTCGTGCGCGGCGTGCAGGTGTGCCTCGAGCAGCGGCTGCCGTATATCAGCATCACCGCGAGCGGTGGCGCGCGCATGCAGGAAGGGCTGTTCTCGCTCATGCAGATGGCCAAGACCTGCGCCGCGCTGACCCAGCTCGCGCACGAGCGGCTGCCATTCGTCACGGTGCTGACCGACCCCACCATGGGCGGAGTGTCGGCGAGTTTTGCCATGATCGGCGACGTCGTGATCGCGGAGCCCGGCGCGCTTGTCGGATTCGCGGGGCCGCGGGTGATCGAGCAGACCGTGCGCGAGACCTTGCCGGAAGGATTCCAGCGTTCCGAGTTCCTGCTCAAGCACGGTGCGATCGACATGATCGTCGACCGCCGCGAGATGCGGGACAAGCTCGCCGGCTTGCTCACGATGCTGCTCAAGTTGCCGCCCGCGGCGTAGCCGCCGCGAGTTTGCAGTTATCAGTGCGCAGTTTGCAGTAACACCTTGAGCGGCTCATCTTTATTCCGATGACTGGCACGGACCGGCAACTGCCAACTGCCAACTGCCAACTGCAAACTCTCTCGCAGTGGCTCGAATACATCGAGCGCCTGCATCCGAAAACTATCGCTCTCGGACTGGATCGCGTGGTCCAGGTCCGCGACGCACTCGGGCTCGCGCCGGCGTTTCCGATCATCACGGTAGGAGGCACCAACGGCAAGGGCTCGGTGTGCGCGATGCTGGAGGCGATCCTGCATCAAGCCGGCTACCGCGTCGGTTGTTACACCTCGCCGCACCTCCTGCGCTACAACGAGCGCGTGCGCATCGCACGCTCGGAAGCGCGCGATGTGGAGTTGGCGCGGGGGTTCGCCGCAGTGGAGCGCGCCCGGGGGGATGTTCCGCTCACGTACTTCGAGTACGGGACTCTTGCCGGCGTCTGGCTGTTCATCGACAGGCGCGTCGAGGTCGCTGTGCTGGAAGTCGGGCTCGGCGGACGGCTCGACGCAGTCAACGCCTTCGACGCCGACTGCGCGGTGGTCACCACGGTCGACATCGACCACGTGGATTTCCTGGGCGGCGACCGCGAGGCGATCGGGCGCGAGAAGGCCGGCATTTTCCGCGCCGGCCGGCCCGCGGTATGCGCCGACTCCGCGCCGCCGGGCAGCCTCCTCACCCACGCGGCGGAGATCGGGGCGCGATTGTGGCGCATCGGCGCCGACTTCGGCGCCACGCCGCAGGGCAGGCAGTGGCAGTACTGGGGACCGGGCGGCAAGCGCGGCGCACTGCCACACCCCGTGCTGCGCGGTACCTGCCAGCTCGCCAACGCAGCGGCGGCGATCGCCGCGCTCGAATG
>JBGQGU010000450.1:0-3250 GCA_041497655.1 Gammaproteobacteria bacterium | reverse complement strand
TGTTGCTGACTTTCTTCTACCGGCAGATGCCGGAGCTGATCGAGCGCGGTCACATCTATATCGCGCAGCCGCCGCTCTACAAGGTGAAGCATGGCAAGAGCGAGCGCTACCTGAAGGACGAGCACGAGCTGAAGCAGATGTTGCTGCGGCTGGCGCTGATGGAGGCGGAGCTCTACACCTCCGCCAAGGCCCAGCCGGTCAAGAAAGAGGCGCTGGAGCAGGTCGCCAAGGATTATCTGCTGGCGGAGGCGGTGATCGAGCGCGTGAGCAGGCTGATCGATGAGGAGGTGCTGCACGCGCTGTTGCGCCAGCCGGTCCAGCTCGATCTTTCCGATGACAAGGCGGCGCAGAAGAGCGCCAAGGCGCTCGCGACGGTGCTCACGCCGCGCGGGATGAAGGTGGAGGCCAAATACGACGACAAGACCGAGCGTAACGTGCTGGCGGTGAGCCGCATGCAGCACGGCATCGTGCGCCAGTGCTACATCGACGCGGACTTCGTGCAGAGTGGTGACTACGGCCAGATCAAGCGCACGGCGCAGGTGTTGCAGGACTTGATCGGCGAGGGCGCGTACGTCAAGCGGGGCGACAAGCAGCAGCCGGTGCGGGAGTTCCGCGAGGCAATCGAGTGGCTGCTGGGCGAGGTGCAGCGCGAGGTGGGTGTCCAGCGTTACAAGGGATTAGGCGAGATGAACCCGGAGCAGTTGTGGGAGACCACCATGGATCCCAGGACGCGCCGGCTGCTCAGGGCCCAGATCGAGGACGCGATCAGCGCTGAGGAAATTTTCTCGACGCTGATGGGCGACCAGGTCGAGCCGCGCCGCCAGTTCATCGAGACGAACGCACTCGGCGTGCGCAACCTCGACATCTAAATAAACGCGGCGTGCCGCCGCGTTTATTTGCGTTTGGCTTTCGCCGGCGCCTTGATGGTGACCGTCTTGGCGGGTTTGGCGGTGGCTTTGACGGCCTGGGCGCGCTGGGTGGCCGCAGGCTTGGCGGAAGCGCCGCGCACTTTCTCTTTCGGTGACGCACTGACCGGCGCCGGGGCCGCAGGCTCCGCCGCTTTCAGTTTGCGCGGCTTGCGTGCCTCGAATTCGAAGCCGACCCTGCCCTCGGGCGTCTTGACCAGGTAGGCCTTGAACGGCCGCCCCTTCTTGGAAATGAAGCGCGTAAAGAGATCGGTGCGCCCGGTGGCAAGCAGCTTTTGCATCTGCGCGCGCTCGACCGGTTGCTGCAGGATCATCTTGCCGGAGCGGAAATCGCAACTGCGCTCGGGGCCGACCGCCTTCTCGCATAGGTATGCCACCCCGTGCTCGAACACGCGCGATTTGCATTTGGGGCAGGCGCCGACACTTTCCTGTCCGCTGAAGTCAGGAGCGGTCTCTTCTTCGCCGGGACGGGCCTGTCCAAAGTCGAATTCGAGCTTGTAGTCGTCGGCCATGCGCAGGCCGGCCGAGAACGGCTTGCCGATGCGGCTGCGGAAACCGCTGAGCGGCCCGACGAAGCGCTTGGTGATGAGTTCCGCCACTTCTTCCGGGGCCCACTCCCGGCCCGACAGCACGACCCACAGCGAGAAATCGCAGTTCTGGCATTGAAATTTGCGGTAACTCTCCTGCACCACGCCGCCGCACTTGGGACAGGGGGCCTCCACGGTGGCGTAGGCCTCCTCGGGGATGTCCCCCTTCTTGATGCGCTCCACGAGATCGCGGGTCACCTGCTCGATGTGATTCATGAACACGTCGCGTTGGAGCTTGCCCGTTTCCATCAGCTTGAGCTGGTACTCCCAGTCCCCGGTCAGCTCGGGCGAGGTGATCTCGGTGACACCGAAGTGGTGGAGAGCGAGCAGCAGTCTGAACGCCTTCCAGGTGGGCTTCAACTCGCGGCCTTCACGGTGCACGTATTTTTCCTGGATCAGCCCTTCGATGACAGCGGCACGCGTGGCGGGTGTACCGAGCCCCTTGGCTTCCATTGCTTCGCGCAGCTCGTCGTCCTCGACCAGCTTGCCGGCGCCCTCCATGGCGGAGAGCAGCGTAGCTTCCGAATAGCGCGGCGGGGGCTTGGTCTGGTTGGCCGCCACGTTCACCTCCAGCGCGGCGACTTTTTCCCCCGCGGCGACGGCCGGCAGGTTCTGGGACTCTTCCTGAGCGGTGCGACCGTATATCGCGAGCCAGCCCGGGACCTGCAGGATGCGGCCTTCCGTCTTGAACTGATGCTCGGCGACCTGAGTAACGCGCGTGGTCTGCAAGTACTCCGCGGCGGGATGGAATACCGCGAGGAAGCGCCGCACCACGAGGTCGTAGAGCTTGTGCTCGATCTCGTTCAGATGCCGGGGCGGTTGCAGCGTGGGGATGATCGCGAAGTGGTCGCTGATCTTCGAATTATCGAAGATGCGCCGGTTCGGTTTCACCCAGCCGTTCTTCAGGACGTTCTTGGCGAATGGAGCGTAGTCGCGGATATCGCCGAGCATGTCCATCGCCTTCCTGACGGTGGCGATGTAATCCTCCGGCAGGGCGCGCGAGTCGGTCCGCGGGTAGGTGAGGACCTTGTGCTTTTCGTAGAGCGCCTGGGCCAGGGAAAGCGTGGTTCGCGCCGAGAAGCCGAAGCGCCCGTTGGCCTCACGCTGCAGGCTGGTGAGGTCGAACAACAAGGGCGAGAGCTGTGTCGCCGGCCTGGTGTCGTCGGTGACGGTGCCGGTCTGGCCGTTGCAGGCAGCGGCGAGCGCCTCCGCCTCGGCCGCGCTCCAGACACGCTCGGCCTTGCGCTCGGCGTCGTCGTCCTTCTTGAATCCGGGATCGAACCAGCGCCCGGGATACTCGCCCGCTTTGGCTCCGAACCGCGCGTGCACCTCCCAGTAATCGCGCGGCCTGAAGGCCCGGATGGCCTCCTCGCGCTCGACCAGGATGGCGAGCGTCGGCGTCTGCACGCGGCCGACCGTGGTGAGGTAGAAACCGCCCTCCTTCGAGTTGAAGGCGGTCATCGCGCGCGTGCCGTTGATGCCGACCAGCCAATCTGCCTCGGAGCGGCATTTCGCGGCGTCGGCGAGCGGCAGCAGTTCGCGGTCGGGGCGCAGACTGTCGAAGCCCTCGCGGATCGCCGCAGGCGTCATCGACTGGAGCCACAGGCGCTGGATCGGCTTTTTCGCCCCTGCGTGCTGCACGATGTAGCGGAAGATGAGCTCGCCCTCGCGGCCGGCGTCGCAGGCATTGATGAGGCCGGTGACGTCCTTGCGCTTGATCAGCCGCAGCAGCAGGTT
>JBGQGU010000449.1:0-3255 GCA_041497655.1 Gammaproteobacteria bacterium | reverse complement strand
GCCGCAGCCGCCGCAGGACTTCGTAGCCCTCGAGTTTGGGCAGGCCGAGGTCGAGGATCACCAGGTCATAGCTCTGTGCGGAAAGCACGTGATCGGCCTCTCCGCCGTCGGTCGCTGAGTCCACTGCGTAATCGGAGCCCCGCAGGGAACGGGCAAGCCCGTCGGCCAGCACCGGATCGTCTTCAACGATGAGGATGCGCATGGCAGAAATCCGGTTGCCTGAATGCGTTGAGGAAGTAGTGTATCGCAGCGACTTCCGGTTCAAATTCTGGATTTTCCAATATCGCGTGCCGTGACTTGTTGCACTCCCCGGGTGGGGGCCGGGTGCCTTGTAAGATTCATGTAAGAGAGGGGGGGTACTCTCCCTAAACAGATGCGGGATGCTCAGCTGGGAATCCCGCACGGGCGAGCAGATTGCTCATTCTTTCCTCCTCGGAGGCCTGGCAGTTGCAATTGCCTGTGCTGAGCGGGTAGTTGCGCGGCCTCTTTAATCTCCGCCGGGACAATCCACATTGTCCCGAGCGGAGTTTTTTTGGGGGTGCCGTCCGGCTGCGATGCCAATTCGCGACCCCTCTCATCCGGTTCCGGACCGGTGTCCAAAAACAGCCCATTACCGTGGATTAGGTCACAAACCTAAAAACTAGTTGAAAGTTTCCCGCTAACCCTGTATTTTTAATACCTAATCCTGTGGCACATCGCCACGCAGGGAGGATTTCTTGAGCGGGAGGCTACTGGCGTTCGTGGCAGGCTGTGTGCTTGCCGGCAATGCAATCTCAGCGCAGCAAGCCGCCATCGAGCAGCGGCTGGGTCCCGGCATTGCCGCCAAGGTGGGCGCGCTCAACCTCAAGTCGACCAGCGCCCTGGTCCTCGACCAATCCGGGCAGCGGGTGCTTTACGCCAAGAACGTTGACTGGGTGGTTCCGATCGCGTCCATTACCAAGCTGATGACGGCATTGGTGGTGCTGGATTCCGGCCTGCCGCTCGACGAGCCGATCACCATCAGCAAGGAGGACCGCGACGGGCTCAAGGGCACTCGCTCGCGGCTTGCCGTCGGCATGACGGTCACGCGGGACGACCTGCTCCGGCTCGCGCTGATGGCCTCCGAGAACCGCGCCGCCGCGGCGCTGGCGCGCGAGTATCCCGGCGGCACCTCCGCCTTCGTGGCAGCGATGAACCAGAAGGCGGCCGAGCTCGGCATGTGGCACAGCCGATTCGTGGACGGCACCGGGCTCTCGAACGGGAACGTCGCGAACGCGCAGGACCTCTCGCGGCTGGTGGGCGCCGCCCACCGGCACCCGCTGATACGCGAGTACACCACGGACACCCAGTACACCGTGCGGCTTGCCAACGGCCGGAAGATGCAGTTCAGCAATTCCAACCGGCTGGTGCGGAATTCCGGCTGGGACATCGGCCTGTCCAAGACCGGCTACATCAGCGAGGCCGGGCGCTGCCTGGTGATGCAGGCGCAGATCGGCGCCACGCCGGTGATCATCGTGCTGCTCGATTCGTGGGGCCATCTCACGCGCCTCGCCGACGCCAACCGCATCAAGAAGTGGATCGAGAGTAATTCCTCGCGCCATCCGGCGGGCTGATGCCTTGACCGGGGGGTGAGGCGTGAGGAGTGGGCTGGAAAACAAGGCCTCCTCCCCAAAGATGCGTTCCGGCGGTAGTCTTTCCCTTCAAACGTTCCCCGGATCCCGTCATGGGGCAATCCAGCGCCGGCTATTCCTTCCACGATCTCCATCCCGACACGGGCCGCTTCTTCGACGACGTGATGGCCGGCTTGTCGCGGCCGCAAAAGGCCCTGCCGCCCAAGTATTTCTATGACACGCACGGCTGCGCGCTGTTCGAGGCCATCTGCGGGCTGCCGGAGTACTACCTGACGCGCGCCGAAATCGCGCTGATGCGGGGCGCGGTTGGCGACATGGCCCGGCGTATCGGGCAGCGGTGCGCCTTGATCGAGTACGGCTGCGGCAGCGGCCGCAAGACCCGCATCCTGATCGATGCGATCGAGCCCGTCGCCTACGTCCCGATCGATATCGCGCGCGAGCAGCTCGGCGCGACCGCAGCGGAGATTGCCCGCGATTTCCCGCGGTTGAGGGTGATCGCGGTGTGCGCGGATTACTCGCGCCCCCTTGCCCTGCCGGAGCTCGACGACCTCGGCGCGCGCCGCCGCATTGTTTATTTTCCGGGCTCAACCATCGGCAACTTCACCCCGGCCGAGGCGGCGGCGTTTCTGGCGGGCGCCCGCGAGCAGGCAGGCGCGGGAGGGGGGTTACTGATCGGAGTCGATCTCAAGAAGGACACGGCCCGGCTCGACGCCGCGTACAACGACGCGCGCGGCGTTACCGCCGGCTTCAACTTGAATCTCCTCGCCCGCATCAATCGCGAGCTCGGCGCTGACTTCGATCTTTCAGCGTTTCGCCACCGCGCCTTCTACGACGAGGCGGCCGGCCGTATCGAGATGCATCTGGAGAGCGTGAAGGCGCAGGCGGTCACGATCAACGGCCGCGCGATCCGCTTCCGGGAGGGCGAGACGATCCACACCGAGAACTCCTACAAGTACTCGGTCCGCGAGTTCCAGGAGCTGGCACGGGTCGCGGGCCTCGCGCCGGTCGAGTGCTGGACGGATGCCGAACAGCTGTTCAGCGTCCATTATCTGGCGGCGCCGTAATGAGTGATGCTTTTCCGGGCCTGTTCACATCGTGGCCGTGGTCCGCATCGAGCGGCCACCGTCTCCCGCAAAAGCCAGCCGCATTACGGACTCTACGGCCAGAAGACCGTGATTTAGCGGTAAGATTGCAAACCTCATTTCTCTTGATTTCGGCGCGGGCGCCCAGCAGTCGCGCCGTTCCCAATGGCCATTTACCTGATCGTGCTGACCTGCGTGCTGACCCACGCCGGCTTCGGCGGCGCCAAGGTAGTACTGCCGCTGCATGCGCTCAGCCTGGGAGTGGACCCGTTCTCGGTCGGCGTCATCATGGCGCTGTGGGCGCTGTGCCCGATGCTGATTGCGCTCTACGTCGGCCGGCTCGTCGACCGCGTCGGGCCGCGGCTGCCAATGCTGGGCGGCGCGATCGGAGTGGTCGTCGCGCTGCTGGTGCCGTACTTCTTCCCCGGCGTGGCGGCGCTCTACGTGATGTCGCTGGCAGTGGGCACCGCCTTCCAGTTCTTCTTCGTCCCGACGCAGGGCATCACCGGCGCCCTGGGCGGGCCGGAGGCCCGCGCCCACAATTACTCGCTGCTGGCCATCGG
>JBGQGU010000448.1:0-3256 GCA_041497655.1 Gammaproteobacteria bacterium | reverse complement strand
GCCACGAAAGGATTTTATAGAAGTCCTGTTTGCCTTATCGTAGGACGACTTGTAGATGAATGGCACCCCCAGGCTGGCGCATATCTCCTTCAGTTCTCCCGCCGTATCGAGCGCCAGGTCCCGGGACTCGACCACGCAGGGGCCCGCTATCAAGAACAACGGTTGATCGAGACCCGCCTTGAATCCGCACAGTTGCATGACATCGCGCGAGGGCCGTGCGCCGCGCTGCGGCGACGGCGCCAGTTGCGATCGTCGCGGGCGGGAGGTCACCGTGGCAGCCCTAGCAGCCTGTTGGACTTAGGTGTCCGACAGGCTGCTAACAGCAAAGCCGCCCGCACGTTTCGAATGAAACCCAAAGTAACGACCCCGATTGGCTTCCGATGGGCACGCGCGCAGGCTGGAAATGAGGTTTTCAGTGTCATGTACTCCCGCTATCGCGCGGGCGGTTTTGCTTGAGGAGTTTGTCCGACCTAAGTCCGACAAACTCCTAGGCGATGCTTTTCAAGCGCCCGGCGTCCCCCGGTTTCCCGGCCGCCTGGTCCGGCTGCGCATAGCTCAGCGCAGCCTGCACGAACGCCTTGAACAGCGGGTGGCCGTGACGGGGGGTGGAGGTGAACTCCGGATGGAATTGACAGCCGATGAACCAAGGGTGGGCGGGCAGCTCGATCATCTCGCACAGCCTGTCTTTGGCCGATGTCCCGCTCACCTTCAGCCCTGCCGTCTTCAACCGCGGCAGGTAGTGATTGTTGACCTCGTAGCGATGGCGGTGCCGCTCCATGATGCGGTCCTGCCCGTAGATCCGGCGCACGACGGAATCAGGGTCGAGCACGCATTCCTGGCCGCCGAGGCGCATCGTGCCGCCGAGATCCGATTTGGCATCGCGCTGCTCGATGCGGCCGTCCCGGTCCTGCCACTCGGTGATCAGGGCGATCACGGGGTGCGGTGTGTCGGGATCGAATTCGGTACTGTGGGCACCCACCAGCCCCGCCATGTTGCGGGCATATTCGATTACGGCGAGCTGCATGCCCAGGCAGATGCCGAGATAGGGCACTCTGCCCTCGCGCGCAAAGCGGATCGCCTTGATCTTCCCCTCCACGCCGCGCTTGCCAAACCCACCCGGCACCAGAATCGCGTCCATGTTCTGCAGGCTGGCGGTGCCGTTCTTCTCGATGCTTTCCGAATCCATATAATGAATCTTGACCCGGGCCCCGGTATGGATACCCGCGTGGATCAGCGCTTCGGTCAGCGATTTGTAGGACTCGGTAAGGTCTACGTACTTGCCCACCAGCGCGATGCTGACCGTGCGCTGGGGATGCTCCAGCTTGTGGACCAGTCCTTCCCAGCTCGAAAGATTGGCGGGCGGCGCGTTGAGCCCCAGCTTGCGGCACACGATGTCGTCCAGCTTCTGCGCGTGCAGCATGGCGGGAATCTTGTAGATGCTGTCCACGTCCACGGCTGAAATTACCGCTTCCAGAGCCACGTTGGTGAAGAGCGCGATCTTCCTGCGCTCGTCCTCCGGAATCGGGCGGTCGGCACGGCCCAGCAGCACGTCGGGCTGGATCCCGATCTCGCGCAATTCCTTTACCGAATGCTGCGTGGGTTTGGTCTTGATCTCTCCTGCCGCGGCGACGTAGGGCACCAGCGTCAGGTGAATAAAGCAGCAATTCTCGCGCCCCAATTCGATCCCCATCTGGCGGATCGCCTCCAGGAACGGCAGCGACTCGATGTCGCCCACTGTGCCGCCGATCTCGACGATAGCCACTTGCGCTTCGCCCGCTCCGCGGCGGATGAAGTGCTTGATCTCGTCCGTAATATGGGGAATGACCTGAACGGTGCCGCCGAGGTAGTCGCCCCGGCGCTCCTTTTTGATCACGCTCTCATAGATCTGGCCGGCGGTGAAGTTGTTGCGCTTCGACATCTTGGCATGCAGGAAGCGCTCGTAATGCCCGAGATCGAGGTCGGTCTCGGCCCCGTCCTCGGTGACGAAGACTTCACCGTGCTGGAACGGGCTCATGGTCCCCGGATCCACGTTGAGATAGGGATCCAGCTTGACCATCGTGATCTTGAGGCCGCGGGACTCGAGGATGGCGGCCAGTGAGGCGGCGGCGATGCCTTTGCCCAGAGAGGAAACTACCCCACCCGTGACAAAGATGAATTTTGTGGTCATCGCATCAGCCAGCGTTTTCCTATTCTATCGAAAAACGGCGCCGCGTCCAACGCATCTTTGCGTTGGCGTTCCGCGTTCCGGGTTCCAAGGTGTCGGGAATGGGCGAAAAAACACTGCTTACCGCTTACCGCTTACTGTCACCTGTCTTACTCGCTCGAACAGGCACACAGCGGCGGCGGCGGCGACGTTGAGTGATTCAGACTTGCCCGACATCGGGATCGAAACCAGGGAGTCTGCGGCCGCTAGCAGCTCGGCGCTAAGACCAGCACCCTCGTTTCCAAGCAGGAATCCGAGCTTGCCCGTCAGATCGGTGTCGAATACCGTTCGCGGCGCCAGCGGGCGCGTCGCGATCAGCCTGCCCGGGAAATCTCCTGCAGCGGCACGCAGGTCGGTCTGCTCGTAGATGCTCAGCATGAAATGCGCCCCCATGCCTGCGCGCAGCACGCGCGGCGACCATGCTTGTACCGAGCCTTTCGACAGCAACACGTGCCTCACGCCTGCCGCCGCGCAGGAGCGCAGGATCGAGCCGAGGTTCCCGGGGTCCTGGAGGTCTTCCAGCATCACGCAAACATCCATGTCCTGCGGCGCCGATTGCGGACACGGCGTTTCGACCACGGTCAGGATGCCGGTCGGCGTCGCCACCGAGGAAATCCCCCCGAACAGCGCATCGCCGAGCGCGAAGATCTCCACCCCTTTCATTCCGTCGAGCAGCGTTTGTACTTCCGGCTTCCCCAGCCCGCTGCGGCTGACCGCGATTCTCCGCGGCAACCCGACGTGCTCGCGGTAGGCCGCCGCCAGGTGCACGCCATCAAGCACCGATAGCCCAGTCTTCCGGCGCTCCTGGGACGACTGCACGAGTTTGCGCAGCGCCTGGTAGCGCGGGTTGGCGGCGGAGGTGACTTGCTTCATGGCAGGCGCCGTGAGACGGCAGGCAGTCTTGCATGAGGAGTTTGTCGGCCCTAAGTCCGACAAACTCCTAGGGCGAGCAGCACGCGCACCGGCTCGAAGCTGCGCCGGTGCGCGGCACAAACCCCGTGCTCGCGCAGCGCCGCCAGGTGCGCGCTCGTGGGATAGCCCTTGTGGCGGTCG
>JBGQGU010000447.1:0-3267 GCA_041497655.1 Gammaproteobacteria bacterium | reverse complement strand
AGCGCGAGCGGCGAGCCGTGGCGGCCGGCGCTGGAACGCGGCGTGGAAGTGAAAGGCGCGACACTTACCATGCTGGTAGTGAAGAAGACATCCGGCGGCTGGGAAGCGCGCTGCATCGTGGACGTATAGACCATGGATCTTACCCGACTGCAAGAAATCAATGAGTGGTGCTGGACCATCCCCCTTGCTGAGGGCGAGCAGCGCGGCGAGGTCCGGCTCTATGGCAGCCGCGAGTTGCTGGCGGCGATGGACAACAAGGTAATGGAGCAAATCACAAACGTCGCCCGGCTGCCCGGGCTCGTCGGCGCGGCGATGACCATGCCCGATGCGCACTGGGGATACGGCTTCCCGATTGGCGGCGTCGCAGCTTTCGATCCCGAACAGGGCGGGATCATTTCCGCCGGCGGTGTGGGCTTCGACATCTCGTGCGGCATACGTTGCCTGCGCACCAATCTCGAGCTGAAGGACGTGGTAGGAAAACTTCGTTCGCTCGCCCGTGGATTGTCCGAGAATATTCCCGCCGGCGTAGGCGAAGAAGGCGAACTCAAGCTGAATATCTCTGAACTGGACGACGTGCTGACCGGCGGCGCCCAATGGGCGGTGAAGCGCGGCTATGGCACCGAGGCAGACCTCGAATTTATCGAAGAGCACGGTCGAATGGTGGATTCCATTCCGGAGAATGTATCCGTGCTCGCCAAGAAGCGGCAGCGCGGCGAAATGGGAACGCTCGGCTCAGGCAATCACTATCTTGAGGTGCAGGTGGTGGACCGCATTCACGACAGGGAGGCGGCCGATGCTTACGGACTGCACGAGGGGCAGCTCGTGGTTTCGATTCATTGCGGCTCGCGCGGGCTCGGCCACCAGGTCGGCACCGATTACCTCGTGAGCCTGGCGAAAGCCGCTTCACGGCTCGGCATCAGCCTGCCTGACCGCGAGCTTGCGTGCGCCCCGATCAACTCGCCCGAAGGACAGCAATACATTGGAGCAATGAACGCGGCGATGAATTGCGCTTTCGCCAATCGCCAGATTCTCACGCACCTGACGCGGGAAACATTCAGGCACGATATACCGAACGCCGTGCTGGAAACGCTGTTCGACGTCTCGCACAACACCTGCAAGCCCGAACGTCACGCGGTGGACGGGGGCAAGCGCCTGCTCTATGTGCACCGCAAGGGCGCGACCCGCGCCTTCGGTCCGGGACATCCTTCGCTGCCGGAACGCTACCGCGCGGCCGGGCAGCCGGTGGTCATCGGCGGGAGCATGGGAACAGGTTCTTACATTCTTGCTGGAACCGTCGAGAGCGAGCGCCTCGCTTTTTCTTCCGCGAGCCACGGCGCGGGGCGCGCCATGAGCCGTCACCAGGCGCTCAAGCAATGGCGCGGCCGGCAGCTGGTGGATGAGTTGGCGCGCGAAGGCATCCTGATCCGCACCCGCTCCATGCGGGGCGTTGCCGAAGAGGCGCCGGGCGCCTACAAGGATGTCAATCTCGTCGCCGAGGTGACGGAGCGGGCCGGACTCGCGCGGCGCGTGGCTTTTCTCCGCCCAAAGGTGTGCGTTAAAGGGTAACGGCCATGACCGCAAACGTCAAACGCAAACTTGCAGCAATCCTCGCGGCTGATGCTTACGGCTACAGCCGCATGATGGGCGCCGACGAGGAAGGAACCCTGCGGGTGCTCGCAGGGCATCGCGCCGTCATTGACGGAATCATCGCGCTGCATGAGGGCCGTATTGTTGGCACCGCGGGCGACAGCGTGCTCGCCGAGTTTGAAAGCGCGGTCGAGGCGGTGCGCTGCGCGGTCGAAACCCAGGATGCGCTCAAAACGCGCAACGACTCGCTGCCTGAAGGCGAGCGCATGCTGTTCCGCATCGGCGTCAACCTGGGCGATGTCATGGTGTCGGGCGACGACCTGCACGGCGACGGCGTGAACGTCGCGGCGCGCCTGGAGAGCATTGCCGAGCCGGGCGGCGTCTGCATCTCTTCGTCCGTCTACGATCAAATCACAGGTAAGCTCAATCTTGGATTCGTGGACATCGGCGACCGCGAGCTCAAGAACATCGCCCGGCCGATCCACGTCTACCAGCTCGCCGGCACCGCACCGGTGAAACCGATTGCACCTGCGGCGCCCAAGGCCCCCGCTTCGCGCGCGTGGGCAATCGGCGTGACAACTGTAGCCGTGATCGCAGTGCTGGTCGCGTGGCAAGCAGGATGGTTCACACCTGCAACACCGGCGGTTGAAGAGCGTGCGAAGGCCGCGGCCGAGCTTGCGAAGGCACGGGCCGAGACTGACGAGGCGAAGCGCCGCGCGGAAACCGAATCGGCGGCTTCAGCCGAGGCAAAACGCCAGCTCGAAGCGCAGCGCGCATCCGAAATGAAGGCCAGGGGGGAAGCCGAGCTTGCAAAAGCGCGCGCGGATGCGGAGGCGATCCGGCGCAAGGCGGATGCCGAACTCGCCGCGGCGAGACTAAAACAGGAACAGTTGCCGAAAGCCGCCGAACCTGCGCCGAAGCCTGCCGAGCCCGTTGTTGCGGCAGTGCCGCCCGCACCTGCCGTTGCGCTTGCGCCGCCTGCGGCCGCAGCATCACGCTACGACGGTAATTGGAAGGCGACCCGCTCTTGCGTGCCGTTCGAAGAGTTTCCGACGCAAGTGCGAAGCTGGCAGTTTACCGCGACCGGCGGCGAGTTGATCGTGAGCTACGGCCAACCCGGTCAGCCGGGTTATATGACTGTTCGTGGCAAGCCGGGCGACGATGGCAGCCTCGTGCTTGCCGGCAAGATCATCGCCGGAGCGGAGCGCTTTCTTGGCCAGGAAGGCCCCGCTTATTTCGAGGGACGGTTTGATGGGGAAAGGTTTGTCCTGAAGGGGCGCCTTGGCCGTCGCGCCTGCACTCTCGTCCTCGCCCGCGCGGGCGGTTGACGCTACACCACTATAACCATGAGGGTCATGTCTTTTCTGTACAACTGGAGCATAGAATCGTCTCGTACCGGCGATGCGCGACTTCACGCATTATTTTTCAGCAGCCCCTAAGCCCAGTTTCTCCGCTCAACGAATGTCCGCGGCTCGAGCGGCCGCCCCTCCGGATAGGTCGACCCCTCGCGGCGCGCCGACCACAGCAGCAGCGGTCCGATCGCGCGGTTGAGGACGCGCGAGACGACACCGAACTCGCTCTCTATCCGCTTGCGCAGGTCCGCGATCCGCTCGCTGACGGCCTGGTTCGAGCCTCGCAGATATCGCTCCATTGCCCACAACGCCGCGCCGTAACCCTGCT
>JBGQGU010000446.1:0-3276 GCA_041497655.1 Gammaproteobacteria bacterium | reverse complement strand
TCGGTATTCATGTCCATGCCGTAGACCTCCCACGGCGTGGCCGCGAGGATGCGCTTCGAGAGGTGATGGCCGATGAATCCGTTGACGCCGAGTATCAGGATTTTCTTCATAGGGTCTTGATTTCGTTTTTCAATGTCAGCACATCTGCTTTGTATCGCGCTCGCATCACGTCAGCGTTGAAGGTCAGGCCGTCGAGCTCCGCTTCCAGCACCCGCAGTACTCCTCCATCCGCGCAACGGAGATGCAATTCGGAGCCGCGCGCAAGCAGCGCCGGATGGCCCGCGATTGCGCCACGCTCGCCGGTATTGAAGGTTCGTAAAAGGCGCAGCGTCTTTCCTGCTAACCGGCAAAACGCCCCGGGATACGGCGGCGCTACGGCGCGCACGAGATTGTGTATGCGGCTTGCCGGCCATGCAGGATCGATGGCGCCGTCTTCAGGCCGGCGCCCGCCAAAGTAGCTGCCCGCTGCCAGCTCCTGCGGCGCGAGTTTCGCGGTGCCGGTCAGTAACCCGGGAAGCGACCGTTCGAGGACGATTTCAGCCGCCAGGGTCACCTTGTCGAAAACCTCGCGCGCGGTGTCATTTGGCAGGATCGGAACACGCTCTCGATCGACGATGCGGCCCGCATCCGGCTTGGCGACTATTTCATGCAGCGTGGCGCCGGTTTCCCGCTCCCCGTGCACGAGCGCCCAGTTCACAGGAGCCCGACCGCGGTATTTCGGGAGCAGCGAACCGTGGACGTTGTACGCTCCGAGCCGTGGCAGCGCGAGCAATCCCGGCCCGAGCAGGCGACGGTAGTAGAACGAGAACAGGATGTCGGGCGCCGAGGAGCGTACCGACTCGATCACCTCGGCCGTATTGGGATCTTGGGGCGCGATGACCGGGATGCCGTACAGCCGGGCGCGTTCAGCGACGCTCGCGAACCAGACCTTTTCGTTCGGGTCGTCCTCGTGCGTGACCACCAGACGAACTTCAACGCCCCCGGCGCGTAATACGTCCAGGCAGCGTACTCCGACGTTGTGGTACGCGAAGACGGTAGCTGGGGTCACTTGATCCTGGCGAGCGGCTCGGCGCGCGCCTCGGCCGCAACCTGAAAGCCGGCCACTTGCTGGTCCTCGGCGTCGGGTTTTTCGAGCACGCTGCTGATCAAGAATCGCGGTCGCCGCAGCACTTCCTGGTAAATCCGCCCGATGTATTCGCCGAGAAGGCCTATCCCGAAGAGCACAAGACCGGAAACGAACAGCAAAACCGCGTCCATGACGGAAGCGAACACGCCTTCGGCTGCAGCCCCTCGCACCAATCGATGAATCACCTGGAAGCCAACCATGCCCATCGCGCCGAGCGCGAGAAGAAAGCCGATCAGCGAGAACACCTGCAGCGGCGCCAGCGAAAAGCCGGTTACCAGGTCGAAATTGAGCCGCAACAGCTTGTAGAGCGAGTATTTCGTCGTGCCCGTCGCGCGCTCGGCATGCTCCACGCCGACCTCGGCGGGATTCTGGGCGAACGTGTAGGCGAGCGCGGGAATGAACGTATTGATCTCGGTGCAGGCGTTGATGGCGTTTACGACCGGGCGGCTGTACGCGCGCAGCATGCAGCCGTGGTCCGTCATTCGAATACGCGTCGTTCGCTCACGCACGTAATTCCCCAGCCGGGACACGTTGCGCCGGAACCAGGAATCCGCCCGCTCCGTGCGCACCCCGCCGACGTAGTCATGGCCTTCGTCCATCTTTGCCAGAAGCTTGGGAATTTCCTCCGGCGGATTCTGCAGATCGGCATCCAGCGTGACGATCCGCTCGCCGCGGCAACGCTCGAAGCCGGCCATGATCGCGAGGTGCTGCCCGTAATTGCCGGCAAACAGCACCACCCGTGTCACGTCGGGCCGGCGCTCGAATTGCTGGCGCAGCAGCGCGGCCGAGCGGTCGCGGCTGCCATCATTGACGAAGATGATCTCATAGGGCACGCCGAGCTTATCCAGCGCCGGATACAGCCGCGCGAACAGCGCCGGCAGCCCTTCCTCTTCGTTGTAGACGGGTATGACGACGGAGAGCGCCGGCCGGTTCATGGGGCATCCTTCCGGAACTTCGCCAGGATCACGCTGCAGGACTCGCACACGCGATCCACGTCGTTCTCGCTCATGGCGGGAAACAAGGGCAGGGTGACCGTGGACTGGCCGATGTGCTCGGCGTTCGGGAAATCGCCGATCCGGTAGCCCATTTTACGATAAAGGGTGAAGAGGTGCAGCGCCGGATAGTGGATTCCTACACCGGTTCCCCGCTTGCGCATCTCCTCGATAAACTGCGGCCGCCCGATGCGCATCTGCTCGAGCGGCAGCAACGGCGCAAACATGTGCCAGCTGTGGCCTTCATCGCCGCGCGCGGGCAGCGGCATCGCGGGATCGGTCTTGAGCCGGCCGAAATAGCGAGCCGCAAGCGCGCGCCGGCGCCGGTTGAACTGCTCGAGCCTGCGCAACTGGCCGAGCCCCACGCAGGCGGCAACGTCGGTGAGGTTGTATTTGCCACCTGCTTCGATCACATCCATGTTCCCGCTGTCGTCGCGCTCGATGCCGTGGAAGCGCAGTCGCTCGACCCGCCTCGCTTCGGCCGGGTCGCGCATGCTGAGCGCGCCGCCTTCGATGGTGGTGAGGTTCTTGTTGGGATGAAAGCTGAACGCGACAAAGTCGCCGAAGCTGCCGATGCGGCGCCCGCGGTGGCTCGACCCGATGGCGTGCGCCGCATCCTCGATTACGCGCAGCCCGCGCCGCTTCGCCAGGGCGTAGAGAGCGTCCATGTCCACCGGCAATCCGGCGAAATGAACCGGCATGATCGCGCGGGTGAGCGGCGTGATCGCCTTTTCCGCCCGCTCAAGATCGATATTGCGGGTGGCGGGGTCGATATCGGCGAATACCGGCCGGGCGCCGACGCGCAGCACCACGTTTGCGGTGGCGGCGAAAGTCATTGCCGGAACGATCACCTCGTCCCCGTGGCCGATGCCGCAAGCCTGCAACGCCACTTCAAGCGCGCCCGTGGCGGAAGTGAAGGCACGCACCGCCCGGCCGCCAAGGTAGCGCGAAAGCGCCGCTTCGAACGCCTCGACCTGCGGTCCGGTGGTGATCCATCCCGAGCGCAGCACCTCGCTCACCGCGGTGATGGTCTCTTCGTCGATCGCCGGCCTGGCAAAGGGCAGGAACGCAGGCCGGCTGGTGGTCGCCTTGGGCCGCGAATTCGCTGAGCGTGCCCGGGCCTTGGCTGCCATGTCAGCTCCGGGCGACGATGAAGAC
>JBGQGU010000445.1:0-3281 GCA_041497655.1 Gammaproteobacteria bacterium | reverse complement strand
TTCCTGCTCGGCGAGCAGTTCCTGGAAGTCGAAACGCCGATGATGCAGCCGATTCCGGGCGGCGCCGCCGCGCGCCCGTTCACGACGCACCACAATGCGCTCGATCTCGACCTCTATCTCCGCATCGCCCCCGAACTCTATCTCAAGCGGCTGTTGGTGGGCGGCCTCGAGAAGGTGTTCGAGGTGAACCGCAACTTCCGCAACGAGGGCATTTCCACGAAACATAATCCCGAGTTCACGATGCTCGAGTTCTATGCGGCCTACACCGATTACGAATACATGATGGCCGTGATCCCGCGCATGCTCGCCCACGCCGCGCAGGCGGCGCTGGGGACGCCCCGCTTCGCTTACCAGGGGAACGAAATCGACCTTGCCCGCCCCTTTGAGCGGCTCACGATCACGCAGGCGATCAAGAAATACCACCCGTCAGTCACCGATGCCGTGGTCAGTGACCGCGCCGCGCTGATCGCCCGGTTGAAGCAGCTCGATATCGCCTACCGGCCGGCGGACGGCATCGGCGGGCTGCAGCTCACCCTCTTCGAAAACACGGTCGAGGACCAGCTGATCCAGCCGACTTTCATCGTCGACTATCCCACCGAGGTGTCGCCGCTGGCGCGCCGCAGCGCCCGCAATCCCGACATCGCTGAGCGCTTCGAGCTCTACATCGCCGGGCGCGAGATCGCCAACGGTTTCTCCGAGCTTAACGATCCCGAGGACCAGGCCGAGCGCTTCGCGCAACAGGCACGGCAGAAGGAAGCGGGCGACGCGGAAGCCATGCACTACGATGCCGACTTCATCCGCGCGCTCGAGTACGGCATGCCGCCCGCCTCCGGCGCCGGCATCGGCATCGACCGCCTGGTGATGCTGCTCACCGACAGCCCCTCGATCCGCGACGTGATCCTGTTCCCTCTCCTCCGCCCCGAATGAATAGCAAATAGACAGGATTAACAGGATTCACAGGATTAAACCGAAGAACTACACCCCGACTATCTGATCGCTGTCGAACTCGAATTTGATCTTGTTAATCCTGTAAATCCTGTCCATTTTCTTTTGACTTTGGTCTGCTTCTTTTAATCCTGTCCATTATCCGGCTTTGAACACGTCCGCTGACAAACCGCTGTGGCAGCCGTCCCCCGAGCGCATCGCCAGTGCCAACCTGACGGCGTTCACGCGTCTGGTGCGCAGCCGCTGGGGCGCGACCGTTGACGATTACGCGGGGCTCCACCGCTGGTCCGTCACCGAGCCGGCGCAGTTCTGGGAGTCGGTGTGGTCGTTCTGCGGGGTGATCGGCGACGTCGGCAATGGGCCGGTGCTGGAGAACGCGCACAGGATGCCTGGCGCGCGCTGGTTTCCGGAAGCGCGGCTCAACTACGCCGAGAACCTGCTGCGGCGCCGCGACCGCTCCCCCGCCATCGTGTTCTGGAGCGAGGACCGGCTGAAGAGCGCGGTCACCTGCGCCGAGCTCTACTCCGAGGTATCGCGCCTGTCGCAGGCGCTGCGGGAAGCAGGCGTCGCGCCCGGCGACCGCGTCGTTGGCTATATGCCCAACGCCCCCGGCACGGTGATCGCAATGCTGGCGACGGCGAGTCTCGGCGCCGTCTGGTCCTCATGCTCCCCCGATTTCGGCGTGCAGGGGGTGCTCGACCGCTTCGGCCAGATCGAGCCCAAGATATTGTTCGCCGCGGACGGCTATTTCTACAACGGCAAGACGATCGAAATCGTCGATCGTCTTAAGGAAATATCCAGAAATCTTCCCTCCGTGGAAAAAGTCGTCGTTGTGCCCTACACGCAACCACGGCCGCCGATTTCGGGCATACCGCGGGCGGTGAATGTCCACGACCTGATGGCGCCGCACCGCCCGCGGGAGATCCGCTTCGAGCGATTCCCGTTCGACCATCCGCTCTACATTCTCTATTCCTCGGGCACCACCGGCGCGCCGAAATGCATCGTGCACGGCGCGGGCGGCACGCTGCTGCAGCACCTGAAGGAGCACCAGCTGCACATCGATCTCAAGCCCGGCGAGCGCCTGTTCTACTTCACGACCTGCGGCTGGATGATGTGGAACTGGCTCGCTTCCGCCCTCGCCTCGCGCGCCGCCATCGTCCTCTACGATGGCTCGCCGCTTATCGCCGGCGGGCGCATCCTGTTCGACTATGCGGACGCCGCGCGCATGACCGTCTTCGGCACCTCGGCCAAATTCATCGACAGCGTCGCCAAGGCGGAACTGAGGCCGCGCCTGTCGCATCGGCTCACGGCGATGAAATCCTTGCTCTCGACCGGCTCGCCACTGGCGCCGGAGGGTTTCGACTACGTCTACCGTGAGGTGAAGCGCGATCTCCACCTCGCCTCGATCTCGGGCGGCACCGACCTCATCTCGTGCTTCGTGCTCGGCAACCCGACGGGCCCGGTGTGGCGCGGCGAGATACAGGGCCCCGGACTCGGCATGAAGGTCGAGGTGTTCGACGACACGGGCCAGCCGGTGCGGCTGCAGAAGGGCGAGCTGGTGTGCACCGCGCCCTTCCCCTCCATGCCGGTCGGCTTCTGGAACGACCCCGACGGCGCCAAGTACCGCGCCGCCTACTTCGAGAAGTTCCCCGGCGTGTGGTGCCATGGCGATTACATCGAGCTGACCGGGCACGACGGATTCGTGATCTACGGTCGCTCCGACGCGGTGCTGAACCCCGGAGGGGTGCGCATCGGCACCGCCGAGATCTACCGCCAGGTCGAGAGCCTCGACGAGGTGGTCGAAAGCCTCGTCATCGGCCAGGACTGGCCCCCGGATCGGCCCACCGACGTGCGCGTCGTGCTGTTCGTGCGTCTGCGTGACGGCATCCGTCTCGACGATGAGCTCGTGGCAAGAATCAAGCGCAAGATCCGCGACAACGCCAGCCCGCGCCACGTGCCGGCCAGGATCGTGCAGGTCCCCGACATTCCCCGCACCCGGAGCGGCAAGATCGTCGAGCTCGCGGTGCGCAACGTAGTGCACGGGCGGCCGGTGCAGAACCTGGAGGCGCTGGCAAACCCGGAGGCACTCGCGCACTACAAAGACCGCGCCGAGCTCGCGTCGTGAGAGCACGGCGTGCCTGCTGCTCGTGACACGATCGCGAAGTTGGCAGTTGGCAGCCGTCAGTTGGCAGCGACTGTAAACTGCCTACTGCACCCTGCAAACTTGGGTTATCGAATCACGACTCACGACTCACGAATCACGCGGTACGCGCAATGACCACGCTCGCCCTGTCGCTGGTCCTCGCCGCCGCCTTCATCCACGCCAGCTGGAACTA
>JBGQGU010000444.1:0-3281 GCA_041497655.1 Gammaproteobacteria bacterium | reverse complement strand
CGGGAAGATCGCGCCGGCGGTGGCGCGCGCCGCGATGGCGAGCGGCGTGGCGACGCGCCCGATCGCCGATTTCGACGCCTACAGCGACCGCCTGAACCAGTTCGTCTACCAGTCCGGCCTCATCATGAAGCCGGTGTTCGAGGCGGCGAAGGCCTCGCCCAGGCGCGTGGTGTACACGGAAGGCGAGGACGAGCGCGTGCTGCGCGCGGCCCAGGTGGTGGTGGACGAGGGCATGGCGCGCCTGACGCTCGTCGGCCGCCGCGAAGTCGTCCATGCGCGCATCGAGCGGCTGGGCCTGAGGTTGAGGGTGGGCGAGGACTTCGACCTCGTCGATCCCAACGATGACCCGCGCTACCGCGAGTACTCGAAGGCCTATCACAAACTCGCGGAACGCAAAGGGGTGACGCCCCAGATCGCCCGGCTCGAGTTGCGCCGGCGCTACACTCTGATCGGCGCCATGCTCCTGCACATGAGGGCGGCGGACGCGATGCTCTGCGGCGTCGTCGGGCATTACGACAACCATCTGCGCTTCATCGACCACGTCATCGGCCTGAGCCCCGGGGTCAAGAATTACGCAGCGATGAACATGCTGCTGCTGCCGAACCGCACTGTGTTCATCTGCGATACCTACGTGAATTACGATCCGAGCGCCGAGCAGATCGCGGAAATGACAGTGCTCGCTGTCGACGAAATCCGCCGCTTTGGCATCACGCCCAAGGTGGCGCTGCTGTCGCATTCCAGTTTCGGCACCGCCCACACGCCGACGGCTGCCAAGATGCGACGGGCGCTCGGGCTGATCGAGAGTCTTGCCCCGGGCCTCGAGGTCGAGGGCGAAATGCAGGGCGATGCCGCGCTGTCGCAGGAAATCCGCGAGCGGGTCTTCCCCAATGCGCGGTTGAAGGGAGAGGCGAACCTGCTGGTAATGCCGACGCTGGACGCCGCCAACATCGCCTTCAATCTGCTCAAGACTGCGGCCGGCGACGGCATCACGGTGGGCCCCATCCTGCTCGGCGTCGCGCGACCGGTGCATATCCTGACTCCCTCGGCCACTGTGCGCCGCATCGTCAACATGACTGCGCTCACCGTGGTGGACGCGGCAGCGCAGCGTGGCGAGCAGAAGGCATTGATTTGAGAGCGGGAAGAATAAAGCGGGACTCGGGGCTCGGGACTCACGATGTCCTAAGGAGGCATGTGATGAAAGGCAAAGTTCGCATCGAGCGCGACACCATGGGGGCCATCGCGGTGCCCGCCGACCGGCTGTGGGGCGCGCAGACGCAGAGGAGCCTCCATCACTTCCACTTTCCCGGCGAAACGATGCCGCTCGAGGTGGTACGCGCGCAGGTACTGGTGAAGAAGGCCGCCGCCCTCACCAACATGACGCTCGGCGTTCTCGATGAAAGAAAGGGCAAGGCAATCGTGAAGGCGGCCGATGAGGCGCTCAGCGGCCAGCTGGACGATCATTTCCCGCTGGTGGTCTGGCAGACGGGGTCCGGTACCCAGACCAACATGAACGTCAACGAGGTGCTGGCAAACCGCGCCTCCGAGGTCCTGGGCGGCGGCCGCGGCGGAAAACGCCTGGTGCATCCCAACGACGACGTCAACAAGGGGCAATCCTCCAACGACACGTTCCCCACTGCGATGCACGTCGCAGCGGTGATCGCGCTCGAGCGTGACCTCAAGCCCGCGTTGAAAAAGCTGCGGGGCACGCTCGCGAGGAAGGCTGCATCGTTTGCGAGGATCGTCAAGATCGGCCGCACCCACCTGCAGGACGCAACCCCGCTCACGCTGGGACAGGAGTTTTCGGGCTACGTCTCGCAGCTCGACCACGGTCTCGCACACATGGACGCGGCGCTGCCGCATCTGTGCGAGCTCGCACTGGGCGGCACGGCGGTCGGCACCGGCCTCAACGCCCATCCTGAATTCGCGGAGAAAGTGGCGGCCGAGCTGGCGCGCCTGACGAAGCTGCGGTTCGTCACCGCCCCCAACAAGTTCGAGGCGCTTGCCTCCTGCGACGCAGTGGTGCACGCGCACGGGGTGCTGAAGACGCTCGCCGCCTCCCTCATGAAGATCGCGAACGACGTGCGCTGGCTCGCCTCGGGGCCGCGGAGCGGCATCGGCGAGCTCATCATCCCGGAGAACGAGCCGGGCAGCTCGATCATGCCGGGCAAAGTCAATCCCACGCAGTCCGAATCCATGACGATGGTCTGCTGCCAGGTACTCGGCAACGATGTCGCGATCAACGTCGGCGGGGCATCGGGCAACTTCGAGCTCAACGTCTTCCGCCCGCTCGTGATTCGCAACTTCCTGCACAGCGCGCGGCTGCTCGCCCGCGTTTGCGAGAACTTCGACGCGCACTGCGCGACCGGCATCCTCGCGAATCGCGGCCGCATCGAGAAGCTCATGCGCGAATCGCTGATGCTGGTGACCGCGTTGAATCCACACATCGGCTACGAGAAGGCGGCGGCGATCGCCAAGAAGGCGCACCAGGAGGGCACGACGCTGAAGCAGGCGGCGGTGAAGCTGGGCTTCGTCACCGAGAAGCAGTTCGACGAGTGGGTCCGGCCGGAGAAGATGGTCGGGAAAAACTGAAGTTCTTGAACCACGAAGGACACGAAGGTTTAACAATTATTTGCTCTTACTTTGTGTCCTGAGTGTCCTGTGTGGTTAAAGATTTTCGTTTTGTCTTGATATGACCGTCCAGCGCGTCGCGGTCGTCACCGGCGCCAACCGCGGCATCGGCTTCGAGATCTGCCGCCAGCTAGGAAGACGCGGCGGAATCCGCGTCTTCCTGACCGCTCGGAACGAGGCGAAAGGACACGCGGCCGCCCAGAAGCTTCGTGATGAGGGACTCGACGTGGAGTTCTATCCTCTCGATGTCACGAGCGAACAAAGCGTCAAAACGTTTGCAGGCTGGCTGGAAGGCACCTGCAAACGTTGCGACACCCTCGTCAACAACGCCGGCATCGTCGCCGACCCGCGCGGCTCGCGTTTTCTCGATTCCAGGCCCGCCACCTATCGCCAGACTCTGGACACAAACGTGTTCGGCCCACTGCTGCTGTCCCAGGCGCTCGTGCCGCTCATGAAGAAGCACCGCTACGGGCGCATCGTGAACGTCTCGAGCGGGCAGGGCCAGCTATCGGACATGGGCGTCGGCACGCCGGCCTACCGCGTTTCCAAGGCCGCGTTGAATGCGTTGACGTGCGTCCTCGCGGCTGAATTGAAGGGCAGCGGAATACTGGTCAACTCGATGTGCCCGGGCTGGGTCCGGACGGACATGGGCG
>JBGQGU010000443.1:0-3302 GCA_041497655.1 Gammaproteobacteria bacterium | reverse complement strand
GCCAACGTCGGCGTGCCGCTGGTGCTGAAGGAGGTGGTGGACGCGCTCGAGCCCGGGCGCGCGGTGATCGCCGTGCCCTTTGCAATGCTGATCGCCTACGGCTTGCTGCGGCTCTCCACCACGCTGTTTGCGGAGCTGCGCGATGCCGTGTTCGTGCGCGTGACCCAGCGCGCGATCCGGCGCCTCGCCCTCACGGTGTTCCGTCACTTGCACTCGCTGTCCCTGCGCTTTCATCTCGAGCGCCAGACCGGCGGCGTCTCGCGAGACATCGAGCGCGGCACCAACGGCGTTTCCACGCTGCTCTCGTACCTGCTGTTTTCGATCGTGCCGGTGATCCTGGAATTCGGCCTGGTGGCGGCAGTGCTGTTCGCCAAGTTCGACTGGCGCTTCGTCGCCGTGACCTTTGCCGCGGTCGCGATCTACCTCACCTACACCTTCGCCATTTCGGAGTGGCGCATCGGCATCCGGCGGCGCGCCAATGAGCTCGATTCGCGCGCCAACGCGCGCGCCATCGACAGCCTGCTCAACTACGAGACCGTCAAGTATTTCAACAACGAGGAATACGAGGCGCGGCGCTACGACGAGAACCTGCGCAGCTACGAGCAGGCGGCGGTGACGAGTGAGACCTCGCTCGGGCTGCTCAACGTCGGGCAGAGCCTCATCATCGCGGCGGCGGTGACCGTGCTGATGGTGCTGGCGGGGGAGGGTGTCGCCTCTGGTTCGCTCAGCCTCGGCGACCTGGTGCTGATCAACGCGTTGCTCATCCAGCTCTACATCCCGCTCAATTTTCTCGGCATGGTCTATCGCGAGATCAAGCAGGCGTTGATCGACATGGACCGCATGTTCCGCCTCCTCGACGAGAACCGCGAGGTCGAGGACCGGCCGGGTGCACGACCGCTGCCGGAAGGGGGCGCGGTGATCCGCTTCGACCGCGTGAACTTCAGCTACGACGGCAAGCGGCAGATCCTGCGCGACCTGTCGTTCGACGTGCCGACCGGAGGCAAGGTGGCGGTGGTGGGCGCAAGCGGCGCGGGCAAGTCCACGCTCGCGCGGCTGCTCTACCGCTTCTATGACGTGAACGGGGGCGCGGTGATGGTGAATGGCGTGGACATCCGCGACGCGACGCAATCGAGCCTGCGCGCGGCGATCGGCATCGTGCCGCAGGACACCGTGCTGTTCAACGACACCATCTACTACAACATCCGCTACGGCCGGCCGGATGCCGCGCGCGAGGAGGTGGTCGCCGCCGCGCAGGCCGCGCACATCCACGACTTGATCCAGAGCCTGCCGGACGGCTACGAGGCGAGGGTCGGCGAGCGCGGCCTCAAGCTCTCCGGAGGCGAGAAGCAGCGCGTTGCCATTGCCCGCGCCATACTCAAGAACCCGCGCATCCTGATCTTCGACGAGGCGACGTCCGCACTGGACTCGAAGTCGGAGAAGTCGATCCAGGCCGAGCTGAACCGCGTCGCGCGCGGGCACACCACGCTCGTCATCGCCCACCGCCTTTCCACAGTGATGGACGCAGACCAGATCCTCGTCATGGATCACGGCCGCATCGTCGAGCGCGGCACCCACCGCGAGCTGCTCGAGCGCGGCGGCCTCTACGCCCAGATGTGGCTGCTGCAGCAGCAGGAGGAAGCGGAACGCGAGAAGGCCGCAGTTGCCGCTTCACCGGTGACGACGGGCGGCTGACGACCGACACCTGGTGCCGAGCACCAAATTGCAAGCAAGCACCAAAGGACCAAGCACCAAATTACAAACAAGCACCAAATCTCAAGCACTAAGCACCAAACGTTTGGAGCTTGAGGATTGGAAGTTGGGAGTTGTTTGGAATTTGGAGTTTGGTGCTTGGGATTTAGAGTTTGGCGTTTGAGATGTGAGAACTGGAATGTGGTCTCTCAGGCTGCGCGGGGAAAGGCGACGCGAACCATGGTCCCCTGGCCGCCTGCGCCAGCCGCGAGCGTAATGTCCGCGTGGTGGCTCAAAGCGATCTCGCGCACGATAGCCAGCCCCAACCCGCAGCCTTCCGTCCCGGTGCCGAGCACGCGGTAGAAGCGCTCGAACACGCGCTCCCGCTCCTGCTCGGAGATCCCCGGCCCGTTGTCCTCCACGCTCAGCACGACAGCATCCGTCGCGGCGGTGACCCGTACCGTGACCTGGCCGCCGCGCTGGGTATAACGGATCGCGTTATCGAGCAGGTTGCCAAGCATGTCCCGCACCAGAAACGCGTCTCCATCGATCCAGGCGGCGCCTTCCTCGCCGTCGTAGCCGAGGTCGATGTCCCGCGCGAGCGCCCTCGGCACCCATTCGGTCGTGGCGTCGCGCGCGAGCCGCGCAAGATCGAGCCGCTCGACCGCCTGTCCGAGCTTGGCACCGGGTTCCGCTCGCGCCAGTGACAGGAGCTGGTTAACGAGCCGCGCGCTCTGCTCTGCGGCCGTCCGCAGCTGCCGGAGGGTCTCATCCACGTGGCCCAGCTGCGATTGACGCAGCGCGAGCTCGGTTTGCGTCTTGAGCCCGGCGAGCGGCGTGCGCAGCTGGTGCGCGGCATCCGCGATGAACCGCTGCTGGGCCGAGATCGCGGTGCCGAGGCGCGCGAGCAGGTCGTTCATCGCGTGGATCAACGGCCGCACCTCCTGCGGCGCCTGCTCCTCGGAAAGGGCGGAGAGGTCGCGGTGCGAGCGGCTTTCGATTTCCCGGCGCAGCGTCGAGAGCGGCGCCAGGCCACGGCCCACTCCGTACCAGACCGCAAACCCCGCGAGCAGGATCAGGATCCCCTGCGGCAGCACCATGCGCAGGATGATCTGGCGCGCGAACTCGTCGCGCGCCGTCACGCGCTCGGCGACCTGGATCCGCACGGCACCCCTGCCCGTCCCCGGCTCGACGGGCGCGCGCAATGCGACCGCGCGGATCTCGAAGCCGCGGAACTCCTCATCGTAGTAGCGCATCCGGTCAATCGCGGCCTCGGGCGTCGCGTCGGGCGGCCGCGGCAGGTCCGGCTCGCCGCTGATGAATTCCTCTTGGGGACCCGTCACGAGGTAATAAAGACTCCCCGATTCGGTCGTCTGCAGGATCTGCAGGGCCACTTCCGGGAGGTCCACGTAGATCCGGTCGTTGATGACCTTGACCTGGCGGCCGATGTCGAGCGCCGCCTCGAGCAATGCGCGGTCGTAGGCGAGGTTGACGAAGCGCTTGGCGATGTCGTAGGCGATGAGCGTGCTCACCGACCACAGGACGAACAACGGCGCGGCGAGCCAGGCAATGAGCTGGCGGCGCAGCGTCGTCGCGCCGTTCCGGCGCCGTGC
>JBGQGU010000442.1:0-3313 GCA_041497655.1 Gammaproteobacteria bacterium | reverse complement strand
TCCAATGCTCGACACTGGTCCCGAGAACGAGGTGGTAGCGCTGGCCCAGGAACTCACCGGCGAGCGGGACATCGGCAAGGTCTCTTTCGCGACCGAGGGTTCGCAGTTCCAGCGCGCCGGCATCCCGACGGTGGTGTGCGGCCCGGGCTCGATCGCGCAGGCGCACAAGCCCAACGAGTACGTCTCTCTCGATCAGGTCGCGAAGTGCGAGACCTTCCTGCGCCGGCTGATGGAGCGGATGTGTAAAGCTTAGGACGTTCCGAACGTCCGCCGAAAGGCCTCCTGTCCCCTGGGCGTGATGTTCACGACGCGCGAGCGCCGTGCGCGCAGGATCCAGCCCCGCTTGGTATAGAGATCGAGAAGCGCTGCCGCCAGAGCGCCGCTGAGATGGGGGCGCCGCTGGGTCAGGTCCACGCAGGCGCGTGCAAATACGCGCCGCGACCGGCGCGCGGCGTCGAAATCGACGCCGAGCGCGGCCAGCTCCTTCTCACCGAGCCGGGTGACGCGGAAATCCCGTCCTTCGGGCGCCAGCCATCGCGCTTTCAGCATCACCTCGAGAATTTGCACCGCCGTCTCGCCGGCCAGGTGGTCGTAGCAGGTGCGGGCATGCAGGAACTGGACCGGCACCGATCTAGAAGGCAGCATGCTGTGCGGCGCGCGCGGTCGGGCCGCGCTGAGCGAGGCCAGGCCTTCGATCGCGTCCGCGATCTCGGCGCCCGCGATCCTGAAGTAGCGGTGCCGCCCCTGCGCTTCCGAGGCGAGCAGCCCGCCTTCCACCAGCTTGGCGAGGTGCGCGCTTGCCGACTGCGCCGAGATATTGGCGGCGAAAGCCAGTTCGCCCGCCGGCCGCGTCGTGCCGTCGATCAGGGCCCAGAGTATTTTCGCGCGTCCGGGGTCGGCGAGGAGGTTTGCGATACGGGCAATGCCGCGCGCGTCATCCATATTTCACTTCTCCATGAAACGTTGACGTTACACCCCGCGGATAATCCTGTCCATCGTTCATTGATGGAGGAGTGGCCCATGAAACAGGACACCTCAGCGAACCCTGCCGACACCGACATCCTGCAACGGCTGAATAAGGACTTCGTCCGGTCGGTCGAAATGTCGGACGTCCGCCGCTTCGACGAGATCCTGGCGAAAGAGTTTCTGAACAGCAATCCCGACGGCTCGCTCGTCGACCGCACGGGATTCCTGGCGCAGATCGCGCGGCCGGCGATGATCTCGAATCTCGAGGCCCACGACGTGCGCATCAGGATCATGGGCGACATCGCCATCATCCACGCACGGACGACATATAAGAAGCCGGACGGCCGGGCGGGAGCAGGCCGCTACACCGACGTCTGGGCGCGCCGGCAGGGACACTGGCTCTGCGTCTCCGCCCACGTTACCCGTGGCTGAGGGTCCCGGTGATGCAGGATCTTCTACAAGAACTGCTGCGCCCGCTCGCTGCGCGGCTTGCCCCAATCCGAGCGATCCGTGTGGGCCTCAGTGGTGCAGAATCTTGGACAGGAATTGTTGGGCACGCTCGGAACGGGGTTTGCCGAAGAAATCCTCCTTCTTCGCGTCCTCGGCGATCCGCCCCTCGTCCATGAAGATCACGCGGTGCGCGACCTTGCGCGCGAACTCCATCTCGTGCGTGACCACCATCATGGTCATGCCTTCCTGCGCGAGCTTGACCATGACGTCGAGCACCTCGTTGATCATCTCGGGGTCGAGCGCCGAGGTGGGCTCGTCGAACAGCATGGCGATCGGGTCCATCGCGAGCCCGCGCGCAATCGCGACGCGCTGCTGCTGACCTCCCGAGAGCTCGCCCGGGAACTTGCGCGCGTGGGTTTCTATCCCGACGCGCGTCAGCAGCGCCATGGATTTGGTCATTGCTTCCTCCGTGCCCCGCCCGAGCACCCTTACCTGCGCGAGGTTGAGGTTGTCGATCACCGACATGTGCGGGAACAGCTCGAAGTGCTGGAACACCATGCCGATCTTCGAGCGCAGTCTCGGCAGGTTGGTCTCTTTTGCGCCGACGGACTCGCTATTGACGATGATCTCGCCTTGCTGAAACGGCTCGAGGCCGTTCACGCACTTGATGAGCGTGGATTTGCCGGAGCCGGAGGGCCCGCATACCACGACCACTTCGCCTTTCGCGACCGTAGTGGTGCAATCCTTGAGCACCTGGAAGCTGCCGTACCACTTGCTGACGTTCTTGAATTCGATCATGGCCATGACTCGATTCCTCGTAGCATTCAGCTGTTAGCTCTCAGCGTTCAACTTGAAGCGGTTGGCTACTTCTTTGCTCGCCGTCAGCTGGCAGCTCAAAGCTGATAGCTGAACGCCTCATTTTATGACTTCGATGCGCTGCTGGAGGCGCTTCACCAGCCAGGATAACGTGAACGAGATGATGAAGTAGACGACCGCCACGAACAAATACATCTCGACCAGCCGTCCGTCGCGCTGCGCGATCCTGGCGGCGGCGCCCAGAAAATCGGTGATGGAAACCACGTAAACAAGTGAAGTGTCCTGGAACAGTATGATCGTCTGCGTCAGCAGCACCGGCAGCATGTTGCGGAACGCCTGCGGCAGCACGACATAACCCATGGTCTGCCAGTAATTGAGACCGAGCGCTTGTCCGGCCGAGACCTGTCCGCGCGCCACGCTCTGGATCCCGGCGCGCATGATCTCGGCGTAGTAGGCGGCCTCGAACATGGTGAAGGTGATGACCGATGACCAGAAGGCACCCACGTGGATCGGCTGCTTGGCGCCGATGGCCCAGCCGCCGATCCACGGCACGAGGAAGTAAAACCAGAAGATCACCAGCACCAGCGGCACGGAGCGCATCAGGTTGACGTATGTCGCCGCCGGCACGTTGAGGACCTTGTAGCTCGACAGCCGCATCATTGCGAGCAGCGTGCCGAATACGATGCCGCCGGTCATCGCCATCGCGGTCAGCGTCAGCGTGAACGTCATCCCATCCCTGAACAGAAAGGGCAGGGAGCGCTCGATGACGTCGAAATCAAAGCCAGAGAACATCAGGATTGAGGATCGAGGATTGAGGATTGAGCGGTCTTATTCCTATCACCTATCACCTATCACTTATCACGCGTCATCCCCCGGACACTAGTGTCCGGCCAACGGCGCTCCGCCAGCGCTGATCAGTCCCGGTACGGCGACTCGCTTTTCGACCCGGCGCATGCCGATCACCACGATCAGCGTGATGCAGATGTAGATGAGGGTCGCGGCAGTGAAGGCTTCGAACACCTGGAAGGTGAATTCCTGCATCGAGCGAGCGCGGGCGGTGAGCTCGACCAGCCCGATGGTG
>JBGQGU010000441.1:0-3314 GCA_041497655.1 Gammaproteobacteria bacterium | reverse complement strand
GCCGGCTGCAGACCCTGCGCGCGGTGGACGGCGGCGTGCTGGCTCGCCGCGGCCACACGGAGGCCGCCGTGGACCTGGCACGGCTCGCTGGCCTCAAACCGGCGGGCGTGATCTGCGAGATCATGAAGGAAGACGGCGCCATGGCGCGCATGCCGGACCTCGAGCGCTTCGCGCGAGCGCACGACCTCAAGATCCTGACGATTGCCGATCTCATCGCCTATCGCCAGAACGAGCGCCAGATCCGCCGCCGCGCGGAAACCCGGCTCCCGACGCGCAGGTCCGGAGAGTTCCGCCTCATGGTCTACAGCGACAACCTGGAAACCCAGGCGTTCGTGGCCTTGGTGAAGGGCGAGGTCAAGCCCGACCGTCCGGTTCTGGTACGGCTGCATTCGCAATGCCTCACGGGCGATGTCTTCGGCTCCGAGCGCTGCGATTGCGGCGAGCAGCTCGACGCGGCGCTCGCGATGATCGAGAAAGCGGGTGCCGGCGTGCTGGTCTACATGTTCGACGAGGGGCGCGGCATCGGCCTGCTCAACAAGATCCGCGCCTACGCGCTGCAGGACCAGGGCCGCGACACGGTGGAGGCGAACCACGCGCTGGGCTTCGCCGCCGACATGCGCGACTACAAGGCGGGCGCGCACGTCCTGTTCGACCTGGGCGTGCGGAAGGTGCGCCTCCTGACCAACAACCCGGACAAGGTGCGGCAGCTCGAGGCGTACGGTCTCACCGTGTCCGAGCGGGTCCCGATCGAGATGCCTCCGCGCAAGTCCAACCGCGACTACCTGCGGACCAAGCGCACCAAGTTCGGCCACATGCTGTCCCTCGTCGCCGAAAAGCAGGATTCGGGATCCGGGATCCGGGATTCAGGGAAAAGGCGCAAGTAAGCCCGGGTTTTCGCGCATCCCGAGCCCTGAATCCTGAATCCTGGTGTGTCCATGAACTCCGAGCAACTGCGCCAGTTGCAGCAACCGCTCAAGGAGAGGTATCGCAATGACCCGTCGGCGGCGCTGATCACGCTGCGCGCCCAGGGGCGGATCGGCGAAGGCGTGACCTGCAACATCGAAACCGGACGGATGCTGGTTCAGGCCGGACTTCATCCAGCCACCGGCGGCACCGGGCTCGGGGCTTGCTCCGGGGACATGCTGCTGCAAGCTTTGGTTGCCTGCGCCGGCGTTACGCTCAACGCGGTCGCCACTTCCCTCGGGATCCCGTTGCGCGGGGGACAGCTTATCGCCGAAGGAGACCTTGATTTCCGCGGCACGCTCGGCGTGGACAGGGAAGCCCCCGTCGGCTTCAGGGCGATCAGGCTGCGCATCGCGGTCGAGAGCGATGCCGCGCCACAGGATCTCGAAAAACTGCTGCGCCTGACCGAGCGCTACTGCGTCGTCTACCAGACGCTCCGCAACAGCCCGGGCCTGGACGTTTCGATCGGGGCAAATTCCGGCTAGCGCCTGATGACTGAACAACCTGCCAGCAGGCTGGATCAGGGCGAGAAAGCTCTACCTCGAGTCACCAGTCACGAGTAACGAGTCACGCGCTCATCCGGCGCTAGTAACGCCGGATGAGCGTGAGCGTCATGCCGTCACGCTTCATCTCCATCCGGTTGAGAAAGCTCATGCCGAGTAGCGCGATGGGAAGCTTGTCGCCCTCGATCACGGCGGCGTCGACGTTGTTCAACATGATGTCGCCGATCCGCAAGGTATCGAGCTTGACGGTATAAACAGGGACCACGCCGTTGGCGGTTTGGGTCAGAACCCGCGTGCCCGCCAGGTAGTTGACGCCGGCGTTCCTGGCGTCGGTGCTGGAGAGCACGACTGAACTCGCGCCGGTATCGACCAGGAACCGCAGGCTGACGCCGTTCACCACGCCAATGGCGGTGAAATGACCGCGCGTGTCGGCGAAGAGCGTGACGGTGTCTCCGCTGCGCGTGGCCGATGTGTTCGCCACCGCCGCGCCCTGACCGACCGCCAGCGTCTGGCGTTCGCCGTCCACCTCGAAAACGGCGGACTCGCTGGTGGCGGATATGAGCTTCACGCCTTCCGGGGTGACCTGCCCGACGGCCAGCGTCCGCGGCTTGCCGCCGTCGATCGACACGACCGCCTTGCCGGCGGTCAGGCCGACGACGTTGATGTCCACCGCGGCCGCGGCGCCGGGTCCGAGTAGGAAAAGCAGGAAAACTGACCTAAGATTGCGCACGTTCGATCTCACGCCTCGTCACGGAAGAGAATGAAGCCAGTTGCCATTTTTCGTCACGCCCCCACCGAGGGTCCAGGCTATTTTGCCACATACCTCGACCGCCACGGCGTGCCGTGGGAGGTGATCAGGATCGACGAGGGCGAGCTGGTCCCGGGTGATGCCGCGCGTTTCAGCGGGCTTGTATTCATGGGGGGCCCGATGAGCGTCAACGACGATCTGCCGTGGATCGCGCCGGCGCTCAAGCTGATCCGTTCCGCAGCCGACAGCGGTGTCCCGGTGCTCGGGCACTGCCTCGGCGGCCAGCTGATGGCAAAAGCACTCGGCGGCGAGGTGACCCGCAACCCGGTGAAGGAGATCGGCTGGGGGAGGGTGGACGTGCTGCAGAACGACACCGCAGCGGGCTGGTTTGGCGCGCGGCTCAAGTCATTCGATTCTTTTCACTGGCACGGCGAGACCTTCTCGATCCCGCCCGGCGCGACGCGGATCGCCTCGAGCCCATGGTGCGAGAACCAGGCCTTCGTGCTTGGACCGCACCTCGGCATGCAGTGCCACGTCGAGATGACGCCCGAGCTCATACGCACATGGTGCCAGGACTGGGGAAAGGAAGTGGAATCGGTGGCGCGGCGCGTGCCCTCGGTGCAGACGCCGGCCCAGATGATGGAATCACTCGAGGAAAAAACACGGACCCTCAACGCGATCGCGGACCGGTTATACGATTGCTGGACTTCAGTATTTAGGAATCCGTGACCCGTTAGCTGAGCTGTTTTAGCAATTTTCTGAGTGGTCTTTCCCCTGAGGGCCCTTATAGTAACATATAGGTTACTATAGCCATGCCGATCAATGAGGTCAGACTCGATTGATCTGGCCGCAGGTCACCGCTCGCGGATTCCTAATCGCGGAAATTCTTGAACTGCAGCGGGACGTCGGTCACCGATTTGCGCACCAGCGCGATGATGTCCTGCAGCGAGTCCTTTTTGGGCCCCGTGACCCGCAGCGCGTCGCCCTGGATGCTCGCCTGGACCTTCAACTTGCTGTCCTTGATGAGCTTGACGATGCTCTTCCCGCGCTCCTGCTCGATGCCTTCGTGGACCTTGATCGTTTCCTTGACCTTGTTGCCG
>JBGQGU010000440.1:0-3315 GCA_041497655.1 Gammaproteobacteria bacterium | reverse complement strand
CGCTGCGCGTTTCATTATGTTAGGCGCTCTAAGGCAATTCCGGGCATTCTTCTCGAGACAGTGCCCTCTTTCGGGATCGCCCTACAGCTCTCACTCCTGTTCGTCCTCTGCCGCCTGCTCTCGGAGCCGGCTGCAGGAAACCGCGTCTCTGACTTACTGACTGGCTGACTGGCCGCCGATGAGGCGGACGGTCTGGTCCGTGAAGCTGTTTGTCACAATGTGTTTACTCCCGGCCATTATTTCCTCACTGGCCAGGATACTCTGTGCGTTAGCGTACTTATGGAGTATGCTGACCACTCGAATCCCCGCGCCGTCTGGTGTGGTGTTCGGCCGCATCGGCAGCGGCGCCCTGAAGGTGGAAAGCACCGGCCCGCAATGCCCGCATCACATGATCCCAGGCAAAACCAGCTGCTTGCCGCCCTGCCTGCAGCGGACTACGAGCGCCTGCTGCCCCATCTGGAATTCGTAACAATGCCGCTGGGCCTGGTCGTCTTCGAATCCGGCAGCAAGTTGCGGCACCTGTATTTCCCCGCCAGCGGTATCGTGTCTTTGCTCTACGCCATGGAAAGCGGGGCCTCGACGGAGATCGCGGTCATAGGCAACGAAGGCGCGGTCGGGATCGCGTTGTTCATGGGTGGCGAGAGCACGCCAAGCCGGGCGGTGGTGCAAAGCGCCGGCCACGGCTACCGGCTCAAGGCAGCCGTGCTGAAAAAGGAATTCAAGCTCGGCGGCCCGCTGCAGTACCTGCTGCTGCGCTACACCCAGGCGCTCATTGCGCAGATGACGCAGACCGCGGTCTGCAACCGGCACCATGCAGTGGACCAACAACTGTGCCGTTGGCTGCTTTTGAGCCTGGATCGCCTACCCTCGAACGAGCTCGTCATGACGCAGGAGCTGATCGCCAACATGCTGGGGGTGCGCCGCGAGGGCGTCACGGAAGCCGCCGGAAAACTGCAAGAGGCCGGACTGATTCATTACACCCGCGGCCATATCACCGTTCTCGATCGCCCGAAGCTGGAAGCGCGGGTATGCGAGTGCTACGCGGTGGTCAAGAAAGAAATGGATCGCCTGCTTCCCGATAAAGCCGCAAGCTGATGCCTCCAGTCAGCGTCTTCACTACCTAAGCTACTGCCACCGCCCCCGTTCACAAACGGGACCATCGGGTCCAGGAGTTTGTCGGGCTTTGGTCCGACAAACTCCTGGTGCGCAAGTGTTAAGCTCGGCCTTCCGGATCGTTGAGACTTCGCTTCAGAAAAGGAAACCCAAAAAGTGAAGGTGAGCAGCAAGACTATTCGCGGGACCTTGCTCCATTGGAGGGCGCGCCTCCGCGGAAATGGCTTGGCACAACTGTACGCCGCCGACGAGCCGCCGCTGCGATCGGAGCTGCTCAGCACCGACCAGATGGAACAGTATGGCAGGACGCTGGCGGGCTCGCACAAGTTGCGTCTGACCCGCGCACCGGACCAGCTTCTGACACGGCTGACTGAGAATGAAGGCGTCCTGATCGGGGCTTGCAACCTGCTGACGGCGGCGGTCAAGGCGAACCGCCGGATTGCGCCGGCCGGGGAATGGCTGCTCGACAACTTCTACCTGATCGAAGAACAGATTCGCACGGCCAAGAGGCACTTGCCAAAGGGTTACAGCCGGGAACTGCCGCGCTTGCTGAACGGCCCCTCGGCGGGGCTTCCGCGCGTCTACGACATTGCTCTGGAAACGATCTCGCACGGCGATGGGAGAGTGGACTCGGAAAGTCTCAGAGGCTTCGTAGCGGCCTACCAGAAGGTCACCGCCCTCAAGTTAGGCGAATTGTGGGCAATTCCCATCATGTTACGCCTGGCGCTGGTCGAGAATCTCCGGCGTGTTGGAGCGCGGATCGCCGCCAACCGGATCCACCGCAACGGCGCCGACTATTGGGCGGATCAGATGATGGAGGTTGCCGGGAAGGACCCGAAGAGTCTGATCCTGGCGATCGCGGATATGGCACGGTCGGGCGAGCCGATGGTGAGCTCGTTTGTTGCGGAATTCGCGCGCCGCTTGCAGGGACAGAGCCCCGCCTTGGCATTGCCGCTCACCTGGATCGAGCAGCGACTCTCCGAGGATGGCCTGACCATCGAGCAGTTGGTGCAGTCGGAAAACCAGCAACAGGCCGCCGACCAGGTCTCCATCAGCAACAGCATCGGCAGTCTCCGCTTTCTGGGAGCGATGGACTGGCGCGAGTTCGTCGAGACCATGAGCGTCGTCGAGAAGAAGCTGCGGGAGGATCCGGGCGGGGTCTACGGCAGGATGGATTTTGCCACCCGTGATCGCTACCGGCACGTCGTGGAGAAGATCGCGAAAGCGAGCCGCCTGTCGGAAAGCGAGGTGGCGCGCAAAGCGATCCAACTGGCGCACGACGGCACGGCCCGCAAAGACGGGGACGATCGAGCGGCACATGTCGGGTTCTACCTGATCGACAAGGGACTGCCCCAGCTCGAACGAACGGCGGAGGCGCGCCTTTCCGTCCCCGAGGCTCTGCGGAGAACGGGGGGGCGGTTCCCGTTGTTCCTGTACCTGGGCACGATCACGCTGATCACGGTGATCCTCACCGGAGTCCTGTTGGCAAAAGCGCGTACGAGCGGGGTACCCGATTGGGCACTGGTGCTGATCGGCGTCCTCGCGCTGCTGTGCGCAAGTCATTTGGCGGTCGCGCTGGTGAACTGGCTGGCCACGTTGCTGGCGACGCCGCATCCGCTGCCGCGAATGGACTTTTCGGGGGGAATTCCGCCGGAATTCCGGACTCTGGCGGTGGTCCCGGCCATGCTCATCAGCGCTCAAAACATCGAGGATCTGATCGAGGCGCTTGAAGTTAGGTACCTGGCGAATCAGGACGAAAATCTGCGCTTCGGCCTGCTGACTGATTTTCAGGACGCGCACGAGGAAACGCTACCGGAGGACGAACCGCTGTTGCTGCTGGCCCGGAAAAGAATCGAAGAGCTGAACGAAAAGTACCGGAGCGCAAGAGGCGACCCTTTCTTTCTCCTCCATCGCCCGCGCCGCTGGAATCCCCAGGAGCGCATGTGGATGGGTTACGAGCGTAAGCGAGGGAAGCTGGCGGAATTGAATTCGCTGTTGCGCGGCAGCTCGACAGATCGCTTCGCGCTCGTCGTGGGTGAGACCGCAGTCTTATCGAGCGTGAAGTACGTGATCACCCTTGACACGGATACGCAATTACCGCGCGATACGGCGCGCCAGTTTGTCGGAGCCATGGCGCACCCGCTGAATCGTGCGCGCTACGATGAAGACAAGCAGCGCGTCTGTGAGGGGTACGGCATCCTT
>JBGQGU010000439.1:0-3327 GCA_041497655.1 Gammaproteobacteria bacterium | reverse complement strand
CCGCTGGACAATCGAGATCATCGACCGGCTCGACATCACGCCGGCGGAGCGTTCGGCCATCTACGAGGGCAACGCGCGGCGCTTGCTGAAGCTGCCGGTGCCGAGGTAAGGGGTCCGTCCGTATCCGGACAATCACAGACCATCCGGAAGGTCACAGCGCCACGGTTCTTGCTGTTACAGGCTCACGCGGCGAATTCCGCCTCGCTCGCCCGCGCGACGCGGCAGAGCAGCCCACGCAACTGGTAGGTCCCCATCGCCGGATCGTAGGGCGGGCCGTTGTCGGTGAGCATGTTCGCGTTTGCCTTCCAGATGCCGTATTCGGGCCCGGGCTCGTCGGGAAACCACCAGCCGAACTCCGCGTTGATGACGCGCGGATCGATGCCGTCGGTCAACTTCGCCTTCTGCCGGATGCGGCCGCGGCGCGTCTCGATCCACATCCAGTCGCCGTGGGCGATGCCCAGGCGCGCCGCGGTCTCGGGGTGAATCTCGGCGCGCGGCTCACGGTGGGCGTTGCGCAGCGTGGCGAGCTGGCGGTGCTCGGAGTTGAAGAATGACGGGCTGCGCCCGCCGGTGGTGAGCACGAGCGGATAGTCTTTTGCCACCGCGGGCGCGCTGTAGGGGCTTTCGGGCGGCTCCTCGTAGAAGGGGAGCGGCGCGTAGCCCATCTTCTCGAGCCGCGTCGAGTAGAGCTCGATCTTGCCGGTCGGCGTCCTGAAGCCGGCGCTTTCGTAACGGTGATACTTCGGCGGCGCCTGGGCGAAGCCGCGCGCGGCGAGCGCATCGAAGTCGTAGCCGAGGCCACCGGACCGGAGCTGCGCGTTCAGCACGTCCTTCACATTCTCGGTGCCCACGGGCAATTTCATGCGCCGCGCGAGCTCGACAAACATTTCCTCGTCCGGCCGGCACTCGCCGACCTGCACCACCTTCTGCTGGGCGAGCACCACGTTCGCCGCGACCGTGGGGAGTCCGACGATCTGGTCGAGCTCGGGCCACGCCGCCGCGGGCAGCACGATATCAGCGAGTTCCGCCGTCGGCGTCATGAACAGATCGGCGCACACCATGAAGTCGAGCTTCATGAGCGACTCGTGCACGAGCTTCGCGTTGGCGTAGGTGGAAAGCGTGTTGTTGCCGAAGACGAGGAACGCCTTGACCGGATACGGCTTGCCCTCGCGCATCGCCTGGAGCAGCGTGGGGATGTGCGCCGCGGGCAGGTCGGCGCCTTCCCCGCCCAGCAGCTTGAAGCGGTCGGCGCCAAGGCGCTTGGCGCTCGCCTCGGGCGTCAGGTTCTCGATCAGGCTGGGAAAGCGCCCGATCGCGCGCGCGCCGAACACCCAGCCGCCGGGCACGTCCACATTGCCGGTGAGCGCGGGCAGCAGCGAGACCGCGCGCACCGTCTGGATGCACTTCGGCGTGTGCTCGATCGCGCAACCCCATTCCATCATGGCGGGGCGCGTGCGCGCGAACAGCCGCGCCGCCGCGCGGATTTTCTCCGCCGGCACCCAGGTGACCGGCCCGGCCCATTCGGGCGTGAAGCGCTCGACGTGCGCGGCGAGCGCGTCGAAGCCGTGGGTGTGCCGGGTGACGAACGGCTCATCGTAGAGCCGCTCGCCGATGATGACGTTCAACATTGCCAAAGCGAGCGCGTCGTCGGCGCCGGGGCGCACCCGCAACCAGACGTCGGCCTTTTCCGCGAGTTCCGTGCGGCGCGGATCGACGACAATGATCTTCGGGCTTCGATCGAGCGCTTCGCGCACGTTGAAGCGCGTCTCGCCGTCCGGGCCGGAATGGATCGGGTTGTGGCCCCAGAACAGCATGCACGCGGGCGGCGTGCCGCTGGTGTAGTCGCACACCGGGAAATCGCCGAAGGTGAGCATGCAGGTGTTGACGCGCGGATGGAAGCACTGCGCGAATCCCGGCTCGCACCAGTTCGGCGTGCCGATCGCGTGGCCGAAGCGCGACACCCAGCGAATGTGGTGGCGCCCGGTGCCGGTGCCGAGCGCGATCGACTCCGGCCCGAAGCGGCTGCGAATGTCGATCAGGCGCGCCGCGATAGTGTCGAACGCCTCATCCCAGCTCATCCGCTCCCACGTTCCCGAGCCACGCGGACCGACCCGGCGTTGCGGATATTTCAGGCGCTGCGGGTGATTGACGAGATCGACCGTCGCCGAGCCAATCGGACAAAGCCGTCCGTGATTGAGCGGCGAGGCGGGGTCGCCCTGGATCTTGACCAGCCGCCCGTCGCGCACGTGCAGCAGTGCGCCGCAGCCGCCGTGACAGGAGCGGCAGACGCTCTTGTAGATGCGGGTTTCACCGTCCACGTTTCCGGTTCCTTCGTTGCCGCGCGGCAAGCGATCCATCTTCCTCAACGGGCGGATGCTTTTCCAGCATCATAATTCGTCCGGACTCAGAGTCAAACTCGAATTTCGCGATTTTTCATTTCTCTTTCGCGGGTGCGACGAACGGCTCCATCCGCGCGCGAAGATCGGCCGGAATCGGCACCGACCCCCAGGTGTCGCGCGACACCATGCACAGCGTCCAGGCGACGCGCAGGCGCTCCTCGGCCCCGACTTTGCCCGAGAGCGCCAGCCGCATCGAGCTGCGCCCGAGCCGCGTCAGCCAGAGATCGAGGTCCAGCCGCTCGCCCAGGCGGCAGGCGCGCCGGAACTCGCAGCCGATGGCGAGCGAGGGCGTGCGCAGGTTGCGCCTGCCCACCAGGTCGCCGCCCCACGGGCAGTCGAGACCCTCGGCGAACCAGTCCTCCAGCGCGGCGTCGAACATGCTGAAGAAGCGCGCGAAGTAGACGATTCTCCCGGGATCGCAATGCGCGAAGCGCACCAACTGCCGGGAGCGGAAGGCGTTGGGCGGCGTCGCGCCTGTCCACATCGGCAGCGCGGGGCCGGGAGACTGGTGGTCCCGCGGGACGAGAAAAGTCTCTGCCCGCGCCCGCAGCGCCTCGGGAATCGCGATCGGACGAAAGCTGGCCATCGAGATCATCGCGGTACGGTGGTGCAGCCGCATGCGCTCCTCGTCCCCCACCCTCGCCACGATGCGCAGCTCGATGGAGCTGTGCCCGATCCGCGTGGGCGCCAGTTCCAGCGTCAGCTCCTCCCCGAAGTGGCAGGGGCGCAGGAACTCGCACTCCGTGGTGACGACGGGATTGCCCAGGCCGTGCTCCATGTGAAAAGCGTCGAAAGGCATGCCGAGACCGGCTTCGAACCAATCCTCGACCGCGGTGTTCACGAAATCGAAAACGTGCGGAAAGTAGAGAACGCCGGCCGGATCGCAATGCGCGAAACGGATCTTCTGCGCCACGGCAAAGCTCTTGTT
>JBGQGU010000438.1:0-3329 GCA_041497655.1 Gammaproteobacteria bacterium | reverse complement strand
CGATCTCGCCGCGGGCGTAGCGCTCCTTGAGAATGTCGAGCGCGGTTTTCGCCGGCGTGCGGTCCGCGCCGGCGTTACTGGCCGCGATCCATTTCACCAGGATCACGATGCCGAGAATGACCAGCACCCAGAACAGCACCATGCTGATCATCCCGAATCCCATGCCCCATCCCCACCCGTAGTCATAGCCACCCCACATCAGCGTTCTCCTTTCATTTGAGTTGCCAGCGGAACGACCGCGGTGATGATTCGCCCGGCCGCAGGATTTGCAACTCGACAGTCCCGGGTTGCGGCGAGATCGCGTTGAACTTGAGCAGTCCCTCGCGATGGTGCCCACCTGGCCCGGCACCTTCCCATTTGACGGGGACTTGCCGGCTGCCCTTGTCGTCGAGCAGCGTGGCGGTCTTGACCAGGTCGTCATTCAATTCCCCCGAATGGGTGTCGAGCACCACTTTGAAGTCCCAGCTCTTGGCGCTCGCGGCGACGTTCTGCGGGGTGACCGTGACGGTCACGCCGGCGGTACTGCTGCGTTGAGCGTCCAGCTCGGCGGCGAAGGCGCCAGCCGCGAGCAGGGTGATGAGGATTCCTGAAAAGAAGTCAGTCAGGCGTGTACGCATTGTGCGTGCTCCTTTGTGGCTTTCCAGAGCTTGTTGCCGATGTAAGCGATGCCCGCGGCGTTGAACGCGAGTCCCACCCAGAAGAACTCGACCTGGTATTGGGCAGCGAAAGTCACCAGGCCGGTCGCGCCGAGCACCGGCGCGACGTTGACCAGGTAATGCGCGCAGCAGGAAATCATCGCCGCGGTCGAGGTGGTGCCGGACGCGGCCATCACGGTGCGCGCGTCCTTTGACTGGTGCAGTAGTTGCCGCAGGCGAACGTAGAGCGCGACCTGCAGCCCGAAGCCGGCGCCGAGCGGCAGGATGTAATACCAGAATTCGGAGAACTGGCTCACGGTGAACTTCCAGCCGGAGACGAAGGTAAGCACGCCGAAATACGCTGCGAGCAGCAGCCCGAAGGCAAGCACTCCAAAACCGGTGGGCTTTGCGGCGGTGATGACGTATCCATTCATGACGGTTGTTTTCCTGAGCGTTAAGCGCGCTGCACTAGGCCCCGAGTCAATGGGCATCGCGCCTGCGGAACCGGCAGCGAATTTTCTGGAACGATCACCTGTTCACCGCCGGTCCCTCAGTCTTGGCCGACTTATTCAACGTCCTGCCCCCACCACGGCGCGTAGCGGCGAAGCTGGCCCTTCTGTTCCTTCGTGAGCACGCCCTCGATCCTCTCCTGTGCGTCAAGTCGCGCCTGGAAGCCCTGCAGCCGCAGTTCCTGCAGCTTCTTGTACTGATTGGTGGCGGCGTGGCTGTCACGCTTCTCGGCGGTCATCAGGTTGCGCAGTTTGAACGCTTCTTCCCGCGTCTTGCCGGCGAGCTCCCAGTTCTTTTTTGCGAGGTCCTCATGGATCGCGTTTACCTTGTTCCACTGATCCGGCGAAAGATTGAGCTAGTAGAGCATGCCGTAGCCCATGCCGCCGCTTATCATGCCGGGCCCCATGCCGTAACCGCCCATCATTCCTGGCCCCATCATGCCGGGGCCCATGCCGTAACCAGGCCCGTAACTGCCCCCCGGTCCGGGACCGTAGCCGCCCATCATCCCCGGCCCCATGCCATAGCCGGGCCCGTAACCGCCGCCCGGTCCGGGGCCGTAGCCGCCCATCATTCCCGGTCCCATCATGCCGGGACCCATGCCGTAGCCCGGGCCGTAGCCGCCTTGTTGTGCGTTGACCAAGGCGGTCGTCCCGAGGATGGTGGCGCCGATCAGCGCAGCGGCGATCAATGTCTTCCGAAGATTCGTGCGTTTCATGCTGAACTCCTTTCGTGGTTGCAATGGCGATGGTTAAGCGCGACGTGAACCCTTCGAGTGACAGGCCCACCGGTCGCGAGCCGAAACGGCGGGCGCCCAGGGGATGCGCTCCGGGACGCGCGCCGGCTCAGGTGTTAACAGCGGAAGTTGCCGAACAGGATGAAGCGCGAGAGCGCGAGACTGGGACCGCGTGCTAACGGAGTTGTGATTGGCGCAGGAATCCCGCGCGCAGGAAAGATGCCCGTACGAAACGCGAGCGCCGGTTGCTCATCGGCATCGCGCTGCCGCATCGGAGCGGACGACTGAACCTCGACTGCGGGCTCGCTACAACAATGGCGATCCGTCGCGGGCGTGTTCACGCAACCGAGCACCATGGGGCGGTGATCGGCGCTGGCATCACGCTCGGCGCTCATTGCCGCTGGAATGGGCGCAAGCTGACCGGCTACGTCAGCAAAAGCGGACAGCGGAACGAGCGATAGAGCTATCGCGACCGCTCGCACAAATGGAAATACCTGCCAGGTCCGCATCCGAGAAATATTAACTAGCACGGTCGGAGCCTATGTTGATTTAGATCAAGCCGCGGGAAACGCGGCGTTCCACGCAGATGCTCTTGAGACAGGAAATCCGGGCTGAAGTTTGCCCCCGCCCGGGAAATAAGCGCACTAACGCCCGTAACGCGCGTATGGTTTATAACTCCCGTCCGGAAGAACGAGCATCACGTCGTAAGGCACGCCCCGGCTGCTCTCCATCCCTGGCGAGCCAGCCGGCATGCCCGGCACCGCGAGCCCGCGCGCCTTCGGCCGCTCGGCGAGCAGCCGCTTGATTTCCCGCGCCGGCACGTGGCCCTCGATCGCATAGCCTTCGATCACGGCGGTGTGGCAGCCACCGAGCGCGTTGGGTATGCCGAGACGCGCGCGGTAGGTTTCGGGGTCCTTGACGTCCTGTGGCTTCACCCGGAAGCCATTTGCCCGCAGATGGTCAATCCACGAGCTGCAGCAGCCTCAGCTGGCGTCTTTGTAGACCGTGATGGTTTCCGCAGCGTGGCCCGCGAAAGCCGGGAACACCAACGCAGCCGCCAGCAGAATCACACGCAGCATCATTCCCATTGACACGATTTGTCTCCTTTACCGTGTTTCAACCAAGCACTCCGGGTAATTAGGCACCGGAGCCGACGCAGGGGGTTTGATATACGTCAAACCATCGCGCTTCAAAAATCGCGGATTTCGAGTCGAATCACGATTCACGAATCACGACTCACGCCTTTACCTTGCGGTTGAGCATCATACCGCCGTCCTCGTGCACGAGGTCGGGGCGATACTCAGGACTTGGCCGGCTGGAAGACGAGGAAATACTGGTTGGGCAGGAAGGAATGCTCTTGGGCGAGTGCGTAGCCGGCGCGCTTGAGCTCGGCTTTCACGCGGTCCGGGGCGATGCGCGCGCTCTTCGGCGGGCCTTCGGGAGAATCCATG
>JBGQGU010000437.1:0-3352 GCA_041497655.1 Gammaproteobacteria bacterium | reverse complement strand
GGGATGGCGGTCGCGCGGGAGCGCGTCGTGCCGGTCGAGATCGCCGAAGCGGCGGCTGAACTCGATGTGCTGGCTGCGCGTGATGTCCTGGTCCCGGAACAGCAGGATGCCGTTCGCGAGAAACGCCTGGTAGATCTCGCCGAAGGTCGACTCGCTCATGGGCCTCGAGACGTCCACGCCGCACACCTCCGCGCCGAGCGCGTACGAGAGCTTGCGAAGATTGAGTGCCATCGATACCCCTCCCGTTTGCGAGAACAATCATATCCGTACCAGGGCAGGACGCGATAGCGCGGGGTGTTTGACCCGCCCGACCGGTTGCGCTAACGTCGCGCGAGAGCGACTGCCCGCTTCGGCATCGCGAAAAAAAGAGGAGGCTTCATGCTTCGCCCCTTGCCGCAACTCGCGGCGCTCATCGTCCTGGCGGCCATCGCCGCATCGGTGTCCGCGCAAAACTATCCGACCCGGCCCATCCGCCTGCTGGTGCCGTTCGGCCCGGGCGGCGTGGGTGACATCACCGCGCGGGTGGTCGCGCAGAAGATCGGCGCATCGCTCGGCCAGCAGATCGTCGTCGACAACCGGCCCGGCGCCGGCGGCATCGTCGCGAGCGAGATCGTGGCGAAGGCCGCGCCCGACGGTTACACGCTGCTGCTGCTCAACAACGCTCACGCGGTGAGCATGTCGCTGTTCAAGTCCCTGCCCTACGACACGCTCAGGGACTTTGCGCCGATCTCGTCCATCGCCACCTTCAGCATCGTTCTGCTCGTGAATGCGGACTCGCCGATCAAGTCGGTGAAGGACCTCATCGCATCGGCCAGGGCGAATCCGGGCAAGCTGAACGTCGGCACTATCCAGATCGGCGCCACCCAGCACCTCTCCTCGGAGCTGTTCAAGTCCATGGCCGGCATCAACGTGGTCCACGTTCCCTTCAGCAACACGGGCGCGCTGCTGACCGGGCTGCGCGGCGGGAGCGTGCAGATCGCGTTCGAGTTTATCGCGCCGGTCGTGGGACAGGTGAAGGCGGGCGCCCTGAGGGCGCTCGCGGTCAGCACGCGCTCCCGCTTCGCCGGCCTGCCCGATGTCCCGACCGTACACGAAGCGGGCGTGCCGGGCTACGAGGTGATGTCCTGGAACGGGATCGGGGCGCCGACCGGCACGCCGAAGGCGGTGATCAATCGTCTCAACCAGGCGGTCACCGAGGCACTGGCGATGCCCGACGTCAAACAGCGCTTCCAGGAACTCGCCGTGGACGCGCGCCCCGATACGCCCGAGGGCTTCCGCAAGCTCGTGGCCGCGGAAATCGTCAAATGGGGCAAGGTGATTGAGACGGCCAAAATTCCGAAACAGTGACGAAAAATCGGTTCCAGGTTCAAGGTTCAAGGTTCCAGATTCAAGGTTCAACTTGGAACTTTGAACTTGGAACATTGAACGGGGTGTTACCCGTATCTCGTCACCGCTCAAATGCCTCGATACGCGCTGCGGTTATACGCCGACCGCCTCGAGCCGAAGGCGGAAATCCGGCTGGGCCGCTGCAACCGCGTGGTCTACGTGCGCGACGGCGACGCCATCGTGCGCGCCGGTGCGCACGCGGCGGGACTCGCCGCGAACAGCGCCTGGTACGGCGGCGATGCAGTCGCGCTGACCGCGGGAAGCGCCGGCGCGACGCTGTTGCGCTGGGAGCTCACCGCCGAGAGCGCCGCGCCGGGCGGGTTGACGGGCCCCGGCGTGACGTCGTCCATTACGCTCGCCCACGCCGTCGAGCTCGGGCAACCTGACGGTCACCTGATGCGCTGCGACCGCGTTGATTTCCCGCCCGGTGGCATCGCCTACACGCACGTTCACCGCGGTCCCGGCATCCGTTGCCTGCTCGCGGGCAATATCCGGGTGGAGGTGAACGGGAAGGGCCACGACATCGCGCCGGGCGGCGCTTGGTTCGAGGCAGGTCCGGATCCGGTCCTCGCCGTGGCGTCGAAAACCGGCCCCACGGCTTTCGTGCGAGTCATGATCCTGCCGCGAGAGTTGCAGGGCAAAAGCTCGATACGCTACGTGAAGCCCGAGGATGCCGACAAGCCCAAGCTCCAGAGCTATCGCATGTTCGTCGATGAGATCATCGAGTTCCCTGGCTAGAGCGATTCTCGCGCGCGACGTGAATTCCGTCACTTGAGGGGCTCCTGGTTGCCGCGACCTGCGGTGGCGGGGATAATTCCCCCCATGAACATGCGGCGCAACGAATGCGACGTCACCAATCGCGTCAACGTGGAAGTCGCCGATGACGTGCGCGATGCGGTGCTCGAGATATACGCCGCGCGCTACCCGGGCGAGGACCTGGCGCCGTTGCGGCGCGCCTTCGCCGACATGAAAGCCCTGTTCACGGGTCGCTACCCGGGCTATCTCGCCTGCGACACCCTCTACCACGATATGCGCCACACCCTCGACATGACGCTCGCCACGGCGCGCCTGGTCGACGGTCACGACCGCGTCAGCGCGGCCCCGGACCGGTTCGGAGCGCGCCGCGCGATGTTCGGCGTGATGGTCGCGCTGTTGCACGACTCGGGCTATATCCGGCGCAGCTCGGAGTCCGGAATCGAGAACGGCGCCGTGTTCACCAAGGTGCATGTCAGCCGCAGCGCCGAGTTCCTATTGCGCTACCTGCCCACCATCGGCTTCGCGGCGGAGGCGAATACCGCGGCGCAGCTCACGCATTTCACCGGCTACGAGCTCGACTTCGAAAAGTTCGAGCTGGAGGACGCCAAGGACCGCTTGCTCGGCTGCATCGTCGGCACTTCCGACCTGATTGCGCAGATGGCCGACCGCCAGTACGTCGAGAAGTGCCGCGATTTCCTCTACTGGGAGTTCGTATGGGCCGGAATTGCGCGCGAGACCCAGCCCGACGGACGCGAGATCGTGCGTTACGCCTCAGCCACGGATCTGGTCATCAAGACGCCGGGCTTCTACCAACACCTCGCGCGGCCGCGGCTCGATAAGAGGCTGCAGGGCGTGGAGCGCTACGCCGCGGCGCATCTCGATGGCCGGAACCTGTACCAGGAGGAGATCGCACGCAACATGGAATTCCTGCATGAAACGATCGAGAGGGGAGAGTTCAACCGGCTGCGGCGCGTCACCCACTCGATGTCCCAACCGGTCCCCAGCCGCCCGAGAGACGCTAAGACTAAAGACTGACGACTGACGAGGTGGTGCGGTTTTCCCTCATCCCTCATCCCTCATAAATCTAAAACTCCAAATCCCAAACTCCAAATCCCAAACAAGACTCAAATTCCAAACTCCAAACGTTTGGTGCTTAGTGCTTGAGATTTGGTGCTTGTTTGTAATTTGGTGCTTAGCATTTGGTGCTTGT
>JBGQGU010000436.1:0-3357 GCA_041497655.1 Gammaproteobacteria bacterium | reverse complement strand
CTCTACATGACCCAGAACTCCGGCAACGCCTACAAGGCGCGCCTGCTGCTCTCAATGCTCAATGTCCCGTATGACAAGGCGCTCGTGGACTTCCCGAGCGGCGAGCACAAGAAGGAACCGTACCTCAAGGTCAATCCGCGTGGGCAGGTGCCGACGCTGGACGACGGGGGCCGGATCTACTGGGGTTCGACCGCCTGCCTCATCTATATTGCACGCAAGCACGGCGGGGACAAATGGCTGCCGACCGATCCAGCCGGGATGGCGGAGGTGATGCAGTGGCTGGAACTGGCGCAAAACGAGCTGCACTACGGGCTGCAGTGGGCGCGCGGCGTGAAGACCGGCATCCGCAAGTTCGGCAGCTACGACGAGTATCAAGGTTACGGCAACGCCGGCCTTGCCGTGCTCGAAGGCCGTCTCAAGAACAATCAGTGGCTCGCGCTGGGCCGGCCGACGGTCGCCGACGTCGCCTGCTACCCGTACGTTTCGGTAGCGCCCGAGGGCGGCTTCAAGCTCGAGAACTATCCGGGCGTGATGGCGTGGACCAAGCGCTTCGAGGCGTTGCCCGGCTGGATCAAACGCGTTTGATCCAGAGTGCTAAATTTTAAGTGTTGAGTTTTGAGTGTTTAGTTTTGAGTTTTGCGTTTTAAGTGCTACGACTGCAAAAGAGCTTGATCCGGACTCACAACTCAACACTCCGCACGCAGCACTGGGGTAAGAATGCCGGATTTCCGCTACGGGCACGCAGCCGCGCAGGATTGGAAGAAAGCCGCGGAAGCCTGCATCACGCAACTGGGCCAGGGCCCGGCGAGCCTGGGGTTCCTCTACGTGACGGACCTGCTCGCCGACCACCTCGGTGACATTCTCACGCATTTCAAGAGCAGGACCGGCATCCCCCACTGGGTCGGCACCGTCGGCATCGGCGTCTGCGCCACCGGCCGTGAATATCTCGACGAGGCGGCGATCGCGGCGATGGCCGGCGATTTCGAGCCGGATTCCTTCCGCGTGTTCTCGGGAGTCGCAAGCGCAGCCGATGTCGACAACGTCGCGCTCAAGTGCGGCGGGGCCGCTCCGAATTTCGCGATCGTCCACGCCGACCCTCAGAACCGGCACATCGCCGACCTCGTGAGCCGCCTGGCGGGGAAGGTGGAAAGCGGTTTCCTGGTGGGTGGACTTACCAGCTCGCGCCGGCAGAACCTGCAGGTGGCGGACGGCGTGGTGGAGGGGGGGCTCTCCGGGGTGTCCTTCGCCGACAACGTCACCGTCGCGACCCGGCTCACTCAGGGCTGCTCGCCGCTCGGGCCCAAGCATGTGGTGACCGCCAGCCAGCACAACGTCATCATCAGCCTGGACGGGCGCGCGGCGCTCGACGTGTTCAAGGAAGACATCGGCGAGGCGCTCGCCCGCGATCTCAACCGCATCGGCGGCCAGGTGTTCGCCGGGCTGCCGATCGCCGGCAGCGACACCGGCGATTACCTGGTGCGCAACCTGGTGGGCATCGATCCCGCCAACCGATTGATCGCCATCGGCGAGCTGCTGCAGCCGGGGGCGAGCGTGATGTTCTGCCGGCGCGACACGAAGACCGCCAACGAGGACATGACCCGCATGCTGGAGAGCATCCGCCAGGGCATGTTCTCGCGCCCGCGCGGTGGCATCTATTACTCCTGCGTCGGGCGCGGGGCGAGCCTGTTCGGGCCCGATTCGGAAGAGCTCAAGATGATCCGCGACGCGCTCGGCGAGTTCCCGCTGGTTGGTTTCTTCTGCAACGGCGAGATCTCCCACAACCGGCTCTACGGCTACACCGGGGTGCTCACGCTATTCGTATGATGAGCCAGCGGCCAGCTATCAGCGATCAGCTTTCAGCTGCTGCAATAACTTGTTTCAAGCTGATAGCTGACTGCTGAAAGCTGTTCCACGATGGGTTCCTATATCGACAACCTCGTTTTGATGCTGCCGCTCACCTGGCTCGACGCCGCTGCGCTGTTGCTGTTCGCCGCGGTGTGGGCCGGCTATCAGTGGTATGCGGACTACAGCGCGACGCCGCGCCCCCGGCTCGGCTGGGAGATGGACCGGTTCGTGCGCGAGTGGCTCACGCGCATGGCGGAGCGGGACAACCGCATGGTGGACGTGAACGTGCTGCGCAATCTCACGCGCAGCTCGCAGTTCTTCGCTTCGACCACCATGCTGATCCTCGGCGCGCTGGTCGCGCTCATGGGCTACGCAGAAAAGGCGGCGAGCGTGGTCGCGGAGCTGCCGTTCACGCAGCAGGTGTCGGAGCGTGGCTGGGAGCTCAAAATCGTGCTCCTGCTGCTGATCTTCGTCTACGCGTTCTTCAAGTTTTCCTGGTCGATCCGGCAGTTCGGTTTTAGTTCGATCCTGATCGGCGCAACGAAGAAGCCGACGCCGCACCCCGAGCAGTACGCGGTGCACATCGAGCGCACCGCGGTTATCGTTTCGTTCGCCAACCGCAATTTCAACCAGGGGTTGCGCGCCTATTATTTCGGCGTCGCGGCGCTTTCGTGGTTCCTGCACCCGGCGCTGATGATCGTCGTGACGCTGGGCGTGATCTACGTGCTGCACCAGCGCGAATTTCGCTCGGGCACCCTCGATGTCCTGCTGCACAGGGAGAACGAATAAGGCTGGCGGTCTCGGTGAGCAACCACCCCGGCCGCTGCGCGTCCACCCCTCCTTGATCAAGGAGGGGAGTGTGTTGTTGAAAGTTTCCCCTCCTTGGTGAGGAGGGGTGCCTCTGAAGGAGGCGGGGTGGTGAAGCGCCGGCTGCGCCGGCGTCAGGCGGCGCGGCGCTGGGATGCCGCGGAGCGGGCCCTGGCGGGCAGCCCGGTTGCCTCGAGGTCGGCGCGCATCTGCTCTTTTGCCTCCCGGGTCATCTCGGCGCAGGGCACGCGCACCGGACCACCCGTCATCCCGATGCACTCCAACCAGAACTTCTGCTCGGCAATGGCCATGCGGCCGCCGCCGCCGTAGCCGGGAATCCACTTGGCGAGCACCGAGCGCAGCGGGTTGAGGCTCCGGCAGATCTCGGTCGCCTTGTTCAGGTCGCCCGCCAGCGCGGCCCGCGTGTAATCGTTGATCGGCGTGTAGCCGGGGACCTGATAGAGATGGGGGCAGTAGTTCAGCAGCCAACGATCGCCGCACACGCTGATGTTGTAGAGAAACGGCGCCTCGTCGGCGACGCTGACCTCGACGGTATGGCCGATTGCGTCGCGCAAGGCGGTGGTGGGCTGGGGCTTGCTGACGCCCTGCTTGAAGCCGCAGATGTTCGGCAGCGCCGCGAGCCGCTTCGCGAGCTTCGGCGAGATCGGATAGGTCACTTCCGTATTGAAGAGAACGATCCCGATG
>JBGQGU010000435.1:0-3362 GCA_041497655.1 Gammaproteobacteria bacterium | reverse complement strand
TGCTCGAGGCGATCGCGTGCGTCGACTGCGCATTGTGGGATGTCGTCGGCAAGGCGCGCGACAAGAGCGTCCGCGACCTCCTCGGTGGCAATCGCGACCGGCTGCCCATCATCTCGATCGGCGGCTACTACATGGAAGGCAAGACGCTCGCCGACATCGGACGCGAGATGGAGCGGTTCCGCGCGGCCGGCATGGCGGGCTGCAAGTTCAAGGTCGGAGGGCTCGCGCCGGAAGAAGACGCCAGGCGGGTGGACGCCGCCCGCAAGGCGGCGGGCCCGGACTTCAAGCTGGTGGTGGATGCCAACCGCGGCTGGAACGCGCACGACGCAATCCGTTTCGCGCGGCTCGTCGAGCCCCTCGATATCGGCTGGTTCGAGGAGCCGTGCCACTGGTACGACGATGTCGCGCTGATGGCGCGCGTGCGCCAGGCGATCCGCATCCCGATCACCGCCGGACAGTGCGAGATCACCAGCCACGGCGTGCGCCGGCTGGTGGACGCCGGCGCCGTGGACTACGTGAACTTCGACGTCTCGGAAGGCGGCGGCGTCACCGATTGGCGCCGCGCGGCGGAAATCTGCCGGAGCGCGGGCGTGCGGATGGCGCACCACGAGGAATCGCAGATGGCCCTACAGCTCCTCGCCGGCGTCCCGCACGGCACCTATGTCGAGTGCTTCGCCGACCCCGACCGCGACCCGGTGTGGCAGGCGATGTGGGCGAACCGCCCCGCGATCAAGAACGGCTATATGGAAGTCAGTACCGACCCCGGCTTCGGGATCGAACTCGACTGGAAGATGGTGGAACGCTACCGCATTGCGTGAAAGACATACCTCTTCTCCGGGGTGCAGAGCGGGGGGGTTATGGTAACTTATATGTTACTATAAGGGGGGTCGGGTCTGGAACAATAGGCTCCGCGCCCTCTGCGTCCTCCGCGGTGAGAGATTTAGCTGACGATCAACGCCGCGCGGCCCGCAATCGCGTTCTTCCGCAGCAGCTCGTGCACCCGCTCCGCCTCCTCCAGCGGGAAAGTCCGGTTCACCACCGCCTTAATCCGCTTGTGCTTCACCAATTCCAGCGTGCGCATGATCTCGGAGTTGTTGACGTAGCGCGAGCCGTGTATCTCCTGGGCCTGCCGCATGAACTCCTGTGGATTCACGGTGAACGACGGATCCTCGCCGAACACCGAGGCCGGTTTGCTGCCGATGATCACCATGCGGCCGCCGGGAGCGAGCGATCCGAGGCAAGCCTGCAGTGTCTCGCTCGTGGCGACGATATCAATTGCAGCGTCCACTCCCCGCCCGCCGGTGAGCGCCTTCACCTGCTTGACGAGATCGCCGCGCCGGGTGTCGATCACGTCGTCCGCGCCCATGGTCTTCGCCAACTCCAGCTTCTCCTCCCCGATCTCCGCGGCCAGCACGCGCCCGCCGCACAGCCGCGCCATCTGCACCATGTGGATGCCGACGCCGCCGCCCGCGCCGATGATGAGCACGTCATCGCCCGGGCTGATCTGCGCCTCGGCATGGCAGGCGTGGTACGGCGTCGCGATCGCGTCGCTCGCGACCGACGCCTCCAGGTCGGTGACACCGTCGGGTATCGGGACCAGGTTGCGCTCCGGCAGCGCGACGTACTCCGCGTAACCGCCGTCGCAGCCGTTGCCGACGTTGCCGCGGAAGTTCTCGCACAACGTCTCGCGCCCGCTGCGGCAATAGCGGCAGTTGCCGCAGGTGAGATAAAAGTGATTGGTCACGCGGCTCCCAACCTTGACGGTCCTGACCTCGGAACCCACCTCGACCACCTCGCCCGCGATCTCGTGGCCGGGAATGCGGGGATACGATTTGATCCGTCCCGGCGTCGCGATCATGATGACGACGGTCAGGCCGGCGCCGCACACGCGCACCCGAATCAGCGCGTCGTTGGGGCCGATCTTCGGCATCGGCATGTCCCTCAACTTCAACGGCGCACCGAACTGTTCCAGCACCATCGCCCGCATTTCCCCTCCCACAACCCAATAGACAGGATTTACAAGATCGACGAGATTAAAACTCAAGATCAAAAGCAATTGACAGGATTTACAAGATTAACAAGATTGAAACCAACACCAAAACCGGAACTGTAATTTTATTTTTGATCTAATCGTGTATATCCCCTTCCCCCGCGTGCGGGGGAAGGTAGGATGGGGGCGCATGTTAATCCTGTCTATTTCTTCGCCGCTATGGCGGTAAGTATGCCCTGCATGATCGCCAGCGGCGTCGGCGGACAGCCCGGCACCGCCACATCCACCGGGATCACGTTCGACACCCGCCCGCAGCTCGCGTAGCTCTCCCCGAATATGCCGCCCGTGCAGCCGCAATCTCCGATCGCCACCACCAGCTTGGGCTCAGGGGTCGCGTCGTAGGTACGCTTGAGCGCCACTTCCATGTGGCGTGACACCGGGCCGGTTACCAGCAGCATGTCGGCGTGGCGGGGGCTCGCGACAAACTTGATGCCGAGCCCCTCGAGGTTGTAGTAGGGATTGTTGAGCGCATTGATCTCAAGCTCGCAGCCATTGCAGGAACCGGCGTCGACATGGCGGATCGTCAGCGCTCCCGCGAAATGCTCAAGGACATCGGCCTGCAGCCGCTGCGCGGTGACACGCAACGCCTCGTCGGGTTGCGGCGGCGCCTCGGTCTTGATCCCCGTGACAGCGATCTGCTTCAGCAGTTGGAACATAGCTATCAGCTCTCAGCAATCAGCATTCAGCATTCAGCTTGAAGCGTGGGCGCGGTTCTGGCTGACCGCTGACGGCTGATCGCTGACCGCTTCATAGGTCGTGGCCGCTATAGGACAAGTTGAACGACTTGTTGATGAGCGGGAAGTCGGGAACGATGTTGCCCAGTACCGCGCGCTCGAGCAGCGGCCAGTTCTGCCACGACGGATCGTGCGGATGGAGCCGCCGGATGCGGTTGCCGGCGCCGGTCTCGAGCGCGATCAGCACTTCGCCGCGCCAGCCCTCCACCCAACCGATGCCGAACGCGTTTTCCGGTGCGTCCGGGACGGGTTGAGCGATGTCGCCAGTTGGCAGGCCGGAGAGAATGAGGCCGATCAGGCGCAGCGACTCGGCGATCTCCTCGAAACGCACCGTGACGCGCGCCGCCACGTCGCCGTTGCGGTGGGTCGCCATGCGCACGTCGAAGTTGTCGTACGGAACCGGCGGGAATTGCACACGAAGGTCCCACGCTACCCCGCTCGCGCGGCCCGCCAGTCCGGTCAGTCCCATCCGGTCGGCGAGATCGGGCTTGACCCGGCCGCACGCGATGAAGCGATCCTGCAGGCCCGCGTGCTCGTCGTAGATGTTCTTGAGCACCGCCACGGCCTTGCCGAGATCG
>JBGQGU010000434.1:0-3363 GCA_041497655.1 Gammaproteobacteria bacterium | reverse complement strand
CCTGGTAGTCGGGGTGCCGATGGCGTGGATCATGGCGCGGACCCAGACGCCGGGGCGCGGCGCGATGGATGCGCTGACCACGCTGATCCTCGCCATTCCGGGCACCGCCATCGGTATTGCGTATATCCGCGCCTTTCACTATCCGCTGCCGGGCATCGACCTTGCGCTCACCAGCCTGTGGATCGTTTTTCCGCTGGTGCTCGCCGTGCGCCGGCTGCCGTACACCGTGCGCGGCAGCTACTCGTCGCTCTTGCTCGTGCACAAATCGATGGAGGAAGCGGCCGAGAACGTCGGCGCTACGAAGCTGAGGACGTTCCGCGACGTCACCATGCCGCTAGTGTGGAAAGGCATCCTCGTCGGCGCGCTGTTTTCCTTCATCATGTCGATCCAGGAAGCTTCCGCCACCCTGTTCCTCGCGCTGGGCGGCTGGGAAATGATTCCCATCGGCATCTTCACTTACTACATTGCGGGATCGCACAGCCAGGCGGCCGCGCTCGGCGTGATCCTGATCGTGCTTTGCGCCGCGAGTCTCTACGTGGTCAACCGCGTGGCGGGGACGAAGGTGGGCGGGCTCTTCGGCTGACGGCGCTCGCCGTCAGCCTGAAGGATGAAGGATGAAGGCGGAAGGGTGAGCGGGGAATTCCAACCTCATGTGATGCGCTTCGTTTACGGGAGAAGCGCAACTCGAATCTCCCCTCTCCACTCGGGAGAGGGGCGGGGGTGAGGGGTGAGCCGGCGAACGCCCGACGCAACCACCCCCACCCTCTGTTCCCTCCTCCTGAGAGGGAGGGACGAAGTACAGCGCTGCGCGCAAATGAGGATGGCAGCGCGGCGGGACGGGGGACCTGCATTAACTCCCGCACTGCGGGGGTCATCCCTCATCCCTCATTCCTCATCCTTGAATTTTCGGCAAGGCCGAAAATTCCGGCGCGTATTTCACCACCGTGCCCGGCGGTGGCAGCGCATCCGATTTCAGCTCGAACACCATGAACGAGTCCCCCGCGTCGTATTCGCTGCGCAGACCGCGCTTTGCCGCCGGCTCAAACCCGAACCGGCCGTAGTACGGCGGATCGCCGATCACGACGACAAAGTCGGCACCCCACGCGCGGCACTCGGCGAGACCGTTCTGGATGAGACGTCTGCCCACTCCGTGTTTTTCATGGTCCGGGAGCACGGCCACGGGCGCGAGTCCCAGCCCCACCGTCCCGGCCAGTGGTTCGAGCGCTACCGGGCTGAAGAGGATGTGGCCGACGATGCTGCCCGCGTCTTCAGCGACGAGCGCGATCACCGCCTTGCCGCCAGCGCGCAGCCGCTCGACCAGGTCCGCTTCCGCCGCGGTGGGGAAGGCGGTTTTGTGCACGCGCCGGACCGCGGCAGCGTCCTCATCTCTCTCGGGCCGGATCAATTCCATGTACCCCCCGGAATCATGGAGTTAGTCACGCCGGTTACCGCGAACTTTTGACGCGGGCGCGACGGATGCACTTGCCAACCGGCTGACCGGTATATTACGCTCACAACCCATTGATCGGTGAGTAAAGTCCGTGGCGAAGGTTGCGGTATTCAACCAAAAAGGGGGTGTCGGCAAGACGACCACCACCCTCAACCTCGCGGCGCTGCTCGCCCGGCGCGGCGCCGACCCGCTGATGATCGATCTCGATCCGCAGGCCCACCTCACTGCCATCTGCGGAGCCACCGTATCGGCGTCCGAGCGCAGCCTCTACGCCTACTACGCCATCGGGGCCTCGCTTTCCGGGCTCATCAAGCTCGCAGGCGGCGGGCTCAAGATCATTCCCTCGCATCTGGACCTGTCCAAGGTCGACACGCAGTTTGGCAAGGGTCCGAACGTGCTGAACCGCCTCAATTACGGCATCCTCAAGGAGAACCTCAACACCGACCGGCCGATCCTCATGGACGCCTGTCCCATGCTGGGGGTGCTGTCCCTGAACAGCGTCTTTGCGGCAGACCGGGTGCTGGTGCCGATTTCCGCCGATTACCTCGCGATCAAGGGGGCCCTGCAGATGGAGCGGACACTCAAGGCGCTCGAGCAGGTCCTCAAGAAGCGGATCGAGCGGCGCTATGTCGTGACCCGCTTTGATGCGCGGCGCCGGATGTCGTGGGACATCGACCGGCAGCTGAGAGGTCGCTTCGGTCCCGAGGTGTGCGAGACGCGCATTGCCGAGAATGTCAGCGTGGCGGAGAGCCCGTCCCATAACCGCAGCGTGTTCGGGCATGCGCCCGAGAGCCGCGGGGCCCAGGATTACACGGCGCTCCTCGACGAACTGCAGACTTGCAACTTCCTGCAATAGTCGCCAGATTGCAGTTTTCAGTTTGCAGTAAGGCACAGGCGCTTGTTACTGCCAACTGCTAACTGCCAACTGCTAACTCTTTTCTTCCTGTTTGTTGATCAGCGCGATCACGTCCTCGAGGTCGAGGCCCTCCTTCTTGAGGGTCGGCGTGACCTCCTGGCACTCCAGGATCACGCACTGGTGGTAGATCTGGTTGATCTTTTGCTCCGCCTCGGCCCGGTCCCGCGCCTGCACCTGGAGGTTTTCCACCAGGGAGCCGCCGCGCGTCCTGATCTTGAATCCGTACTTGTTCATGGAAGAATCAGGTCAGCTTCACCGCCCTGATTCTTTAATGATACAGCCCTCAGCGGCGGGGCGACCAGGGGCCGTCGCAAGCCTGGTGTTCGAAGGAATGTGGTTCAGGACCTGATAGCCGGCAGCAATCGTTCAGGAATTCCGCCGCTACGTTTCATCGCGGCGGAATTCCTCCCGGTAGCGCCTGAATTTTCGCACGTAATGATCGGAGGCGGAGTAGATCGTGCGGATCTCCTCTTCCGAGAGCTGCCGCACCACTTTGCCCGGCGAGCCGATGACGAGCGAGCCGTCGGGGATCTCCTTGCCCTCGGCGATCAGCGCGTTGGCCCCGATCAGGCAGTTCCTGCCGACCTTCGCGCCGTTCAGAATCACCGCCTTGATGCCGATCAGCGTCCCGTCGCCGATGGTGCAGCCGTGCAGCATCGCCATGTGGCCGACACTCACGTTTTTCCCGATGGTGATGGGCAGCCCCGGGTCCACGTGCAGCACGCACCCGTCCTGCAGCTGCGAATTCTCGCCGATGGTGATCGTGTCGTTGTCGCCACGCACGATGCAGCCGAACCAGACGCTGGCGTTCGGCTCCAGCACGACCGAGCCGATCACGATGGCGTCAGGCGCGATCCAGTAGTCGCCCTTGCAGACGACCTTGCGTTCCTCGAAGCTGTATTTCATATCAGCTATCAGCTATCAGCTATCAGCTATCTGCTATCAGCTATCTGCTATCAGCTATCTGCTATCAGCTATCAGCTATCAGCGTACAGCT
>JBGQGU010000433.1:0-3364 GCA_041497655.1 Gammaproteobacteria bacterium | reverse complement strand
ACCTCGGTGGACCATGGCACCGCGCTCGAGCTCGCCGGCACCGGCCGCGCCCGGAGCGGCAGCCTGATCGAGGCGATCCGGCTGGCGGCGAGGCTGGCCGCGGGCCACCGCCGGACGCGGCGCATCGCATGAGGGCGGCACAGGGGACACGCCCCGTCATGCGCCATATCCCCCGCAAGCGCTTCGGGCAGAACTTCCTCACCGATGAAGTGGTGATCGCCGCCATCGTCGCCGCCATTGCGCCGCAGCCGCGCGATCGCGTGGTGGAAATCGGACCGGGGCTGGGCGCGCTCACCCGGCCGCTCGCCGCCCGGCTCGAACACCTGCAGGTGATCGAGATCGACCGCGACATCGTCGCGCACCTTCGCGCCGCGTTTCCCGGCGGCAAAGTCACGGTCCACGAGGGCGACGCTCTGCGCTTCGACTTCAGCGCGCTGGGGCCACGGTTGCGCGTGGTCGGCAATCTTCCCTACAACATTTCCACGCCGCTGCTGTTCCATCTGGCGCGGCACGCCGCGGCCATACTGGATATCCACGTCATGCTGCAGAAGGAGGTCGTGGAACGCATGGTCGCGATGCCATCCACGTCAGAGTACGGGCGGCTGTCGGTGATGCTGCAATACCGTTTCGAGATGGAGCAGGTCCTCGCCGTCCCCGCCGGCGCGTTCCGCCCGGCTCCCAGGGTCGAATCCGCCATGGTGCGCATGGTGCCGTTCGCGCGCCTGCCGCATCCCGCAGCCGACGAGGCGGCCCTCGGAAAAATCGTCGCCGCCGCCTTCGCGCAGCGCCGCAAGACGCTGCGCAACGCGTTGCGCACCCACTTCAGGGCCGCGGACTTCGAGCGGCTCGGCGTCAACGCCGGGCTGCGGGCGCAGGATCTGCGAGTCGAGGATTTCGTCCACTTGGCGGACGAAATCCTTAAGCAAGAACGTTCAGGAACAGTAACGGGCGACCGCCCACTCCGGAGGAACACAGGCTGCCAGTAATCGCGGGGGAGTGTTCCTCGCTGTTCCCGAAGCGGTTCAGTCAAGGATTTTGTCGGACTCGGTCCGACAAAATCCTAGGCTCGCCGCTGGATGAACTCGATCTTGTAGCCGTCGGGGTCCTCGACAAAGGCGATCACGGTGGTGCCGTGCTTCATGGGCCCGGCCTCGCGCGTCACCTTGCCGCCGCGCCGCCTCACCTCCTCGCACGCCTGGCAGGCGTCCGCGACCTCGATCGCCACGTGGCCGTAGCCGGTGCCGAGATCGTAGGACCGGGTGTCCCAGTTGTGGGTGAGCTCCAGCACCGCGGTCTTCGACTCCTCGTCGTAGCCGACGAAAGCGTTGGTGAAGCGCCCGCCCGGGTAGTCGGTTTTGCGCAATAGCTTCATGCCCAGCACCTGCGTGTAGAAATCGAGTGAGCGCTGCAGGTCGCCGACGCGGATCATGGTGTGCAAAATACGCATACGCTCAGTGTTGAGTTTTGAGTTTTGAGTGTTGAGTTTCCGGCCAGCCGCCGGGGCATTTGGGATAACTCAAAACTAAACATTCAACACTCAACACTCTATATCTCCACCATCTCGAAGTCTTCCTTGCGCGCCCCGCACTCCGGGCAGGTCCAGTTCACCGGCACATCCTCCCAGCGGGTGCCGGGTGCGATGCCCTCATCGGGCAGTCCCGCGCCCTCATCGTAGATGAATCCGCAGATGAGGCACATGTAGGTCTTGAGGATCCGTGTTTCAGCGGCGGTCATGCGGGATACCCGTTTTACGTTAGAATCCAATTCTATCGAATCGTCCTGCCGCGACCAACCGCGCGGGCGCCTCAAACTCCTTGCGCATGGCCGACCTTCCTCCCATTGTCCTGGTGTTCGCCGCGACTGATCCGAGCGGCGGCGCGGGACTGCAGTCCGACATCATGACGCTCTCGAGCATGGGCTGCCACCCGCTGTCGGTCGTGACCGCAATCACCATCCAGGACACGATGGGCGTCGATGACGTCAGCCCGATCGAAGCGGAATGGGTCGCCGACCAGGCGCGCTGCGTGCTCGAGGACATGCCGGTCGCCGCGTTCAAGATCGGCCTGCTGGGAAATCTCGAGCAGATCGCCATCATCGCGGAGGTGGTTTCCGATTACCCCGAGGTGCCGCTGGTGCTCGACCCGGTGCTCGCCTCGGGGCGCGGCGACGAGCTCATGACCGAGGAGATGGTGGGCGCGCTGAAGGAGCTGCTCATTCCGCAGACCACCATATTGACGCCCAACAGCCTCGAAGCGCGGCGGCTGGCGGCCGAGGACAACGAGGAGAGCGAGGGCTCTGATCTCGCTGAATGCGCGAAGCGGATCATCGCGACCGGGTGCGAGTACGTGCTCGTCACCGGCACCCACGAGAACACCGCACAGGTCGTCAACACCCTCTACGGCCAGAACGGCGTGGTGCGCAGCGACAGCTGGCCGCGGCTGCCGGGCTCGTACCACGGCTCGGGCTGCACGCTTGCGGCCGCCATCGCCGCCACCGTCGCCAACGGCCTGGAGGTGAGCGATGCGGTCAAGGACGCACAGGAATACACCTGGCAGACGCTGAAGGCGGCGTTCCGTCCCGGCATGGGCCAGCACATACCGGACCGGTTGTTCTGGGCGCGCGACGAGGGCGAGGCCGGTGGCGGCGAGAGTGAGGTGTAAGGAGTGAACCACGAGCTCTCCGGCCTGTACGCCGTCACGCCCGACATCGCCGACACGCCGGGCCTGCTCGCGACGGCAGAAGCGGCGCTCGCTGGTGGCGCGCGCCTGCTGCAGTATCGCAACAAGTCGGCCAGCACGGCATTGAGACTCCTGCAGGGGCGCGCCCTGCTTGCGTTGTGCCGGGAGTACCAGGTCCCGCTGATCATCAACGACCACCTCGATCTCGCGTTGGCCCTGGATGCCGACGGCCTGCACCTGGGCGCTGAGGACGGTTCACTCACCGCAGCACGCGCGCGGCTCGGCCCGGAAAAAATCCTCGGCGCCTCCTGTTACGGAGAGCTCGAGCGAGCGCGCGAGGCCGAGCGCCTCGGCGCCGACTATGTCGCGTTCGGAAGCTTCTTTCCCTCTAGCGTGAAGCCGGGCGCGAAGCGCGCGCCGCTCGCCCTGCTGCGAAACGCCAAGCGGCGGTTGTCCGTGCCGGTCGTGGCCATCGGCGGCATCACGCTCGATAACGCGCAGCAATTGATCGCGGCCGGCGCCGACGGCGTTGCCGTGGTCTCCGCGTTGTTCGGGACAGACGATGTCAAGCTCGCAGCACGCCGCTTCAGCGCGTTGTTTCCGCGGCGCGAACTGGAAACGCGTGACTCGTGACCGGTGACTCGTGACTCACAATTGGTAGAGATGAAGCGCAGCCAGCAGTTGTT
>JBGQGU010000432.1:0-3371 GCA_041497655.1 Gammaproteobacteria bacterium | reverse complement strand
TTCCACCTCCCAGTACTGGTCGCGCTCCTGGGTGGTCGCGATGAAGTGCTCGCGGCGGTCCTCGATCCATTTGACGGGGCGGCGCGTGACGAGCGCCGCGATGCAAACAACCACATCCTCGGGATAGATCACGAGCTTGGGGCCGAAGCCGCCGCCCAGGTCCGGCGTCACCACCCGCAGCCGGTTCTCGTCTCGCCCCAGCATGTCCACCAGCACGCGCAGCGCGGCGTGCGGCATCTGCGTGGAACTCCACAGCGTGATCCGGTCCTCGATCGCGTCATGGACCGCGACGGCGCCGCGGCACTCAATTGAGTGGCTGCCGCCGCGATGCTGCCACAGCGATTCCCTGAAAACATGAGCCGCGCCCGCAAACGCCTTGTCGGTATCGCCGTAGCCCATGCTGAACTCGGCGAGCAGGTTGTGCGGCGCGCCGCTGTGGACTTTCGGCGCATCCGGCGCGAGCGCAGCGCGGCAGTCGGCGGCAGCCGGCAAGGGGTCGTAGTCCACGGCGACCAGCGCGACGCCATCCTCCGCGATGTAGCGGCTGTCCGCGATCACGATCGCGACCGACTCGCCGACGTGCACCGCCTCGCCGCCCGCCAGCGCCGGGCGGTTCCGGTCCTGCTTGTAGCTCGGACTGGGGAGACCGACGACGAGCCGCTCATTGCGCAGATGCGGGCGCAGATCTTCGAGCGTCAATACCGCCCGGACCCCGGACAATGCGAGCGCGGCCGTTTTGTCTATCCCGCGTATCGCGGCATGCGCATGCGGACTGCGCACGAATGCGGCATGAAGCATGCCCGGAAAGCTGATGTCGTCGACAAAGCGGCCCTCCCCGCGCAGGAGGGCGACGTCCTCCAGCCGGCGGACGCTGGTTCCTTGAACTTTCATATCCGCACTAGACGTCATCTCTATAGTCCCCTCTCCCCCGATTTGGGGGAGAGGGCTAGGGTGAGGGGGCGCAGAGGTAGCCTGCCTTTCCCTATCAAAAGTATGCCCCTCACCCCAACCCTCGCCCCGCTGCCGCGGGGCGAGGGAGTATTTTTGAGACATACGCTATCCACGCTTTGCCCCTCGCATGCGGCGCGCCGCGTCGAGCGCGGCAGCGACGATGCCTTGATAGCCCGTGCAGCGGCAGAGATTGCCGGAAATCGCGACCCGGACTTCGTTCTCTGTCGGGTTTGGGTTGTCGCGCAGGAACTCGATCAGAGTCGTGAGGATGCCCGGCGTGCAGAAACCGCATTGCAGGCCGTGGTTGTCACGGAAAGCTTCTTGCAGGGGATGCAGCTCCGTCCTGCCGGGCGCGATGCCCTCGACCGTCGTGATCTCGTGGCCGTTCGCCTGCACGGCAAGCATCAGGCACGCGCGCACGGACAGCCCGTCGAGCAGGACCGTGCATGCGCCGCAGACGCCGTGCTCACAGCCGAGGTGGGTGCCCGTCAGTCCAAGCTGCTGGCGCAGGAAATCCGCCAGCGTGTAGCGGGTCTCGACCTCCGCCTCGCGGCGGCGGCCGTTGACCGTGACGGCGATCTTTCGGGTCTCAGCCATCATCGTCCCGCTCGGCCGATGCGGGCATGTGCTTTTTCCAGCGCGCGCCTGGAAAGCACCGCCGCCAGATGTTTCCGGTACGACGACGGGGCATGCACGTCGCCCGTCGCATCGAGCTTGCGGCAGCTCTCGCAGGCTTCCCGGAACAGCCTGGCCGATGCGGCGTTACCGACGAGCGCCTGCTCGGCTGCCTTCACCCGCACCGGCGCGGGGCCCGTCCCGCCTATCGTTACCGAGGCGCGCGTGATCCGGCCCGACGTGTCTTCCTCCAGCAGCGCCGCCGCCGAAACCACGGCGAAATCGCCATGGCGCCGCACGAATTCGACGAAGGCATGGCCGTGACCCTCCTTCCAAAGGGGAAAGCGGGCACCGGTCAGCATCTCATCGGCTGCGAGTGCCGGCGTCATGTAGCCGGCGGGAAACTTGGCGAACGGGATTTCACGGTCGCCTTTCGGGCCGGCAATGCTGACCGTCGCATCGAGCGCGATCGCGACCGCAACCAGTTCCGCCGCGGGATCGAGCTGGCACAGCGAGCCGCCGAGCGTGCCGCGGTTGCGCGTCGGGCGATGGCCGACCTGAAGGATCGCTTCGTTCAACAACGGGCAGCGGGTGCGGACGAGACTGGAGAACTCGATTTCGCGCTGCCGGGTCATCGCGCCGATCTCGAGCGCCCCCCCGGCCTCGCGTAGATGGGTGAGCCCCCTCACCCGGTTGAGATCGATGACGTCGTCGGGCAGCACGTAGCGCATGCTGAGCATCGGCATGAGCGACTGTCCGCCCGCCAGCAGCTTGGCGTTGTCGAGACGGCCGAGCAGGCCGACGACGTCGGCCACCGTCTCCGGATCGTGATAGCGGAATGGCGGCGGCTTCATCGGAATAGGATGTTGTCGGCCCTGGGGCCGACAACATCCTTAACCAAAACTGACAGATTACTCAAAAAAGAATTCCACTCGAATAAATTGAAGGAACCGCCGCCGTCATGTAAAGTTGAATGCGCGTTGAGCGGCGGTCGTTTCGTCCGTTCCAACGCGCAGGATTGAACCGGAGCTTCGCTTCCGGTTTAATGGGAAATAGTATCAGGATTTCAACTGCGCCATCTCGCGGAGTCCATCATGAAGCATCGCGCTTTCCTCAGTCGCGCCGCGACGGGTCTGCTGATCGCTCTTGGCGCATCGTCCGCTTATGGGCAGAGTTATCCGTCCAAGAGCATTCGCCTGATCGTGCCCTATGCTCCGGGCGGCATCGTCGATTACGTCGGACGGCTGCTGGGCCAGCGGCTCTCGGAAGGATTCGGCCAGAGCGTGGTCGTGGACAACCGGCCCGGGGCCGGCGGCATCATCGGCATCGAAACCGCGAGCCGCGCGAACGGCGACGGTTACACGTTGCTCATCATGGATCCGGCGATCGTGATCAATCCAAGCCTGCTGCCCAAGGTGCCGTACGACATCCACAAGGATCTCGTTCCGGTCACGGTGCTTTCCAATTCGCCGCTGGTGCTCGCGGTAAACGCCAAGGTGCCGGCCGCGAGCGTGCAGGAGCTGGTCAACCTGGCGAAATCGCAGCCCGGAAAACTGAGCTTCGCCTCGGCCGGCGTCGGCACCACGCCCCACATGGCCGGCGAACTGTTCAAGGCGCGCATCCAGCAGAACATCGTGCACGTGCCGTACAAGGGCAGCGGGCCCGCGATGACGGATTTGATCGGCGGCCAGGTGCAGATGACGTTCAGCAGCATCACCGCCGCCCTGCCCTTCATCAAGGACGGCCGGCTGCGCGGCCTGGCGACGACGGGCGCAAAGCGCGCCGCGGCGCTATCCAACGTGCCG
>JBGQGU010000431.1:0-3378 GCA_041497655.1 Gammaproteobacteria bacterium | reverse complement strand
TCCGCGGGATCGTAGGCGATCGGCAGCACGCGGTTGCGGCGCGCGAAGTCCTGCGAGACGAGCTTGAGCGCCTCGGGGTCGGCGACTACCTGCGCCAGGTCGATCGCCTCCTGGCCGATGGTGCGCGCCATGATGTCGCGGATGGCGCTTTCCGTGACGAAGCCGAGCCGCACCAGCAGGCGGCCGATGGGGATGTTGTTGTGGCGTTGCTCGGCGAGAACGATCGAGAGCTGGTCGGTGGTGATCAGCCCTTGCTGCACCAACAGCTCGCCGAGGCGGAGTTTTTTGCGCTGTTCGGCCATGAGAACCGGTCCGTTTCCCAGAGCCGGCTATTCTACCTGCGCGGCGAGCTTGCCGATGCGCTCCTGGGCCTGTGCGAGGTTGAAATTGGCGCGTCCTCTGGCGGCCGCAAGCTGCATCGCGCGCTGATAGAAACCGAGCGCGAGCCGGGGCTGGCTGACGTGCTCGAGGCCGACCGCGAGGTTGTAGGCGTAGTCGGGATTGGCCGGCTCGAGGTAGTGGGCCTGGAAGTAAGCCCGCTGCGCGGCCGCCCACTGCGACTGGTCGGCGTACAGGTTGCCCAGCGTGAAGTAGAGGTGTGCGGAGGGTTCGCGCGCGATGAGCTGCTTCAACCTCGATTCGGCCGCCGCCGGGTCGGCGCGACCGAGCAGCGCGATCAACCCGCTTTGCGCCAGCGCGTTCTGCGGTTCAAGCTCCAGCAGGTGCACGTAACGTCGCGTAGCCTCCTCGCTATTGCCCTGCCGCACCGCCACCGCGGCCAACCCCAGCAGCGCATCGATGTTCTTCGGCTCGGCGCCGAGCACGTCGCTGTAGAGGCGCTGCGCCTGATCGAGCTGTCCCGACTGCAGCGCGGCGTAGGCCTGGGGGAGCAGCGGATTGAGGACTGGCTCGGCGCTGCCCGGGCTGACCACGACCGTGTTGCGCGATGCCGGTTCCTCCGGTGCGGCCGCCGGCTGCGGCTTTTGAAGCTGAGCCGCGGCGGCCGCCGCGGATTCCGCAGCAGCTTCCTTCAGCAACGGACCCGCAGGCAGCGGGCCGGCCGGAGCGGCGGGCGCCTGGACGAGCGATGTCACCGGCCCCTTGCCGGACGCGAGCGGCGGCCGCTCGATGAACAGCCCGGGATGGGCGATCTGCAGATAGACGTAAACGCCGAAGCCGGCTGCGAACAGGCCAGTGACCGTCCCCAGCACCAGCAGCGGGTGCGCGCGCACGTACGCTGCTGCTCCTCCTCTGGCGGGGCGGCTGGCTGCGGCAGCCTGCATGATAGTACCCGCTTGCGCCTGCGCCTGGGCTTGCTCTCTGGCGGGCGCGGCGGCGGCAACCGGGCGCGGCGCGGCTTCCGCCTTGGGCGCCGCCGGCGCTTCGGCCGCCATGGGTTCGAGCGAGAGCTCCTTGGTGGCGGGGGCGGGCGCGGCAGCCGCGACCGCGACGGGCTCGGCGCGCGCATCGACCCGGTCTTTGGCGGCCTTTTCCAAGGCCTTCATCAACAGGCTCATTGGGCGGCGCCGGTCTTCTCGGGTTGCTGGGGTTCGGGTTGGGGCAGGAAGCGCTGGAAGAATCTGAGCTCGTCGCTCTCGAGGGACGGATTGGCGATGACGATCGGGCGCAGGAAAATTACCAGTTCGGTCTTGGTGGCGCGCTCGTCGCGGAAGCGGAACAGCTCGCCCGCGGCCGAGAGTTCGTCCGCGCCCGGTAGTTGCTGGCGGCTGCGCTGCACCCCGTCCTGCATGAGCCCCCCCAGGACGACCGTCTGGCCGCTGCCGACCTGTAACACGGACTCCATTTCACGCACCTGGACTTGCGGGACCGGGTTCGCGATGCAGTTAGTACGGTTGACGTCGCATAAGCTCGGATTGGGATCGTTGACAAAATTTTGTTCCGGCCGCAGACGCGTCACCGTCGGCCGCACGGTCAGCGAGACCCGGCCGTCGTCGTTGATCTGTGGCGTCACGCTCATCACGACGCCGACCGCCACCGTCTTTGCCGTGGTCGAGAAGGTTTGCAACGTGCTCCCTTGCACCCCCTGGGAGGTCGATGAACTGACCTCGAAGTACACGATGTTGTCCACGACTTTCAGCAGCGCGGTCTGGTTGTTGAGCGCCATCAGCTTGGGGCTCGACAGTACCCGCGTATTGCCGAACTCCTGCAGCAGCTGCACGGTCGCGCTGATATTGCCCACTCTGGAAGTCGGGTTGACATAGCCAATGGTGAAAGCGTTTCCGGAAGTCGCGCCCGATGCTACGGCTGCGGCATTGAAGCCTCCCAGGAGTGTTTGAGTGATGTCGGGGCCTCCCGAAATGTGGACGCGACTCCAGTCGATGCCGCCCTGGTAGGCGTCGGAGAGCGCCACTTCCACGATCGTCGCCTCGATCAGCACCTGGCGCTGCATGGCGTTGACGACGCTGTCGAGGTACTGCTGCACCAGCTGGTGCTGCTTGTCGGTCGCGTTGACGGTCACCGTGCCGGAGATCGCATTCACCACGATGTCGTCGGGGAGCAGCGTGGCTTGTTGCTGGCCGCCCAGTGCTGCCGACGTTCCGGCCATCATTCCGACAATCAATGCATTCGCCCCCTGTCCGGCGCGGCTGGCCGCTTCCGTCTGCTTGGTCCGCTGCTCCTGTTCCTGCTTGACCAGCGCCAGCCGCTCGGCCTTGCCCTCGGCGGTCAGGCTCTGCAAACGGGTGGAGTTGACGATGGCGCGAATGTTGTCCCGCAACTGTTCCCAGAAATCGTTCTTGGAAACGGTGCGCACCACCGTGCTGGAGCCACTGCTGCCGCCGGCGGCGGCGCCCGAAGCACCGCCGCCCGCCCCGCCGGCGCCACCGCTGACGGTGAGCTCCCCCGAGACGCCGATGGTCGAACTGGTTTCGCGCGCCATGTTCACGTAGTTGACGCGGTAGGTCTTGACGTATGGGGTGTCGGGCGACACCACGATGGTGTTCCCCTCTAGGCGGTAACGCATGTTGACCTGCTTGCTGACGCGCTCGAGGATCGCGGGCAGGGTCTCATTGACGGCATTCAGGCTGACGAGACCGCTGATGCCGGGATGCACGTCGATGTTCTGCCTGGTGTCGCGCGCGAGCGCGACCAGCAGGTCCTTCACCGGCACTTCACTGACCACCACGCTGTAGGTCTGCGGTTTGGCGACCGGCTTGGGGGGCGGCACGAGATCGCTCACCCTGGCGGGTGGCGGGATGGCCTTGTCGGGTTCGGCCTTGACCTGGGGCTTGGCGATGTGGCCTTCGGAAGGCGGAATGTAGGGCTTGATGTTGGCGCAGCCAGAAACGGCCAGGACGATCACGAGCGCGAGAGCGGGGACGGCGCATGCATGCAGGGGGCGCGCCACGGTTACGGCAT
>JBGQGU010000430.1:0-3388 GCA_041497655.1 Gammaproteobacteria bacterium | reverse complement strand
CGGCAGCCGCACACGGCGCACACCCTGAATCTCGTGCCTTTGCTCTATGTCGGCCGAAGAGCGAAGATCGCGGGCCGCGGCGCGCTGCAGGACGTGGCCCCGACGCTGCTGGCGATGATGGGCCTGCCGCAGCCACCGCAGATGACCGGGAAATCCCTCATCACATTCACGTGAGGTATTCACTGCCTTTTAGTTCAATTTCCGTGCGGGCAGTTTTGCATAAGGAGTTTGTCCGACCTGAGTCCGACAAACTCCTGCGCGCCGCCGGCGTCCTCTTCGTCCTGCTCCTCGCGAGCGCGTCAGCCGCTCCGGCGGCGACATCGGGCGGATCCAAGGAAAAAGAGCTGCACGAGTTGCGCAGCCGCATCGAGGCGTTGCAGAAGCGGCTCACCGAATCCGAGGAATCAAAGAGCGAAGCGTCCGATGCGCTGCGCGAGTCAGAGCGCGCGATTTCGGAGGCGAACCGCGAACTGCGCGACCTCGGGAGCCAGTCCAGGGAATACAGCAGGCGGCTGGCGGAACTGAACGCCGAGTCGCGCCGGCGCGAGGAAGCGCTGAAGGCACAGCAGGCGCTGCTGGCTCGCCTGCTCTACCGGCATTACCTCGGCGGCCAGGCCGAGCCGCTGAAGCTCCTGCTCAACCGCGAGGACCCCAACCAGATCACCCGCCGCCTCCACTACTTTGGCTACATCTCCCGCGCGCGCGCCGAGCTGATCGCGGAGCTGCGCGCCGGCCTCGCGCAGCTGCGTGAGCTTGCGCAGGAGGCGGAGCAGAAGGCCGTCGAGCTCTCCGCCGTGACCGCCCAGCAACGGGCGCAGCGCAGCCGCCTCGAGCGGGAGAAGCGCGCGCGCAACCAGGTACTGGCCCGGATCTCGCGCGACATCGAGCGCCAGCGGCGCGAAATCGGTACGTTGAAGCGCAACGAAACGCGGCTGGCGCGCCTGGTCGCAAGCCTGGCGAAGCTGATGGCGCGCGCCAAGCCCGTCCCGCGGTCGCGCGGCGAGCGCGCCCCGGCAGCGCCCGTGGACGATAGCCCCTTTGCCCGGCTCAAGGGCCGGTTGAGCCCGCCGGTCCGCGGGGAACTTGCCAACCGCTTTGGCAGTCCACGTTCAGACGGTGGAGTGCTCTGGAAGGGGCTGTTCATAGCGGCCCGGGCGGGCGAGGAAGTGCGGGCAGTCGCCGACGGCCGCGTGGTGTTCGCCGACTGGCTGCGCGGCTTCGGCAACCTGCTCATCATCGATCACGGCGACGCATTCATGAGCCTGTACGGCAACAACGAGGCACTTTACAAGCGGGTCGGTGACATAATTCACGGCGGCGAAGCCGTTGCGGCGGTGGGTAACAGCGGCGGCAATGCGGATTCGGGTCTATACTTCGAACTCCGGTATCAGGGCCGGCCGCTGGATCCCTTGGACTGGGTCAATATCAAGTAAGGCGCGAAGCGAATCCCCCCTACCCCCCTTTGTCGAAGGGGTGAGCGCAAGGCGCGGGGGATTTCAGGGGCGTGGCGAAGCCGGGGGGATTTGCCTCACGGGATTTAAGGAGCAGGTAATGCGCAACAAGCTGCATAAAATCGGGTTGTTGATCGTCGGCGTGCTGATCGGCGTTGCCGTCAGCCTCAATTTCTCCGCGGTGGCGCAGAAGGGGGCGACGACCGCACCGCTGCCGATCGAGGAGCTGCGCGCGTTCACCGAAGTCTTCGGGCGGGTGAAGAGCGACTACGTCGAGCCGGTGGACGACAAGAAGCTCATCACTGAAGCGATCAACGGCATGCTGACCGGCCTCGACCCGCACTCGGCCTACCTCGACCAGGAAGCGTTCCGCGAGCTGCAGGTCGGCACCCAGGGCGAGTTCGGCGGGCTCGGCATCGAGGTCGGCATGGAGGACGGCTTCGTCAAGGTGGTGGCGCCGATCGACGACACGCCCGCCGCGCGCGCGGGTCTCAAGCCCGGTGATCTCATCGTCAAGCTCGACGACACCTCGGTGAAGGGGATGACGCTTACCGAGGCGGTCAAGCGCATGCGTGGACGGCCCAACACCCAGATCACGCTTACCGTCGTGCGCAAGGGCGAAGCGAAGCCGATCGTCGTGACCTTGACCCGCGCCGTCATCAAGATCCAGAGCGTCAAGTCGAAGCTGCTCGAACCCGGCTACGCTTACTTCCGAGTGACCCAGTTCCAGGAGCAGACCGGGGAGAATCTCGCGCGCGCGATCGAGCGGCACTTCAAGGAGAACCAGGGGGCGATGAAGGGCATCGTCCTCGACCTGCGCAACGATCCCGGGGGGCTGCTCAACGGGGCGGTGGCGGTATCGGCGGCGTTCCTGCCGGCAGGCTCGCTGGTCGTATACACCGACGGCCGCACCGAGGATTCCAAGATGAAGCTCAATGCGCGCCCCGAGGACTACCTGCGTGGGCGGATGAAAGACGACTACAACCGGAGACTGCCGGCGGATGCGAAGACCGTGCCGATGGTGGTGCTGGTGAACGGCGGCTCGGCCTCCGCCTCCGAGATCGTCGCCGGCGCGCTGCAGGACCACAAGCGCGCGGTGATCATGGGCCAGCCGACCTTCGGCAAAGGCTCGGTGCAGACCATACTGCCGCTCGGCAACAACACCGCGATCAAGCTCACCACGGCGCGCTACTACACGCCGAACGGGCGCTCGATCCAGGCGAAAGGCATCATGCCGGACATCCCGCTCGACGATGGAGCGGGCGAGCGTCCCGCAAGCCTGAAACTGCGCGAGGCCGACCTCACCAAGCATCTTACCGACGACGGCAAGGACGCCAAGGACGAGGAGCAGGCGAAGGCCGCGGAGGCCGCGGCGAAGAACTACAACTTCACGCCCGCGCCGCGCCCGAAGGACATCGACGAGAAGCTGACGAGGCCCCAGCCCGGCGAGATCGTGTCCGAGCATGATTACGAGCTCAACCAGGCGATTGCGTTCCTGAAGAGCCGCGTCGGCGGCATCAGGGTCGCGAACTGACGCACTCGGCGCGAAGTTTCAACGGGACGCCCGGCCGAAGGCTGGGCGTTTCACTGTACACTGGCAAATCCCCCCTACCCCCCTTTGTCAAAGGGGGGAGCGCAAGGCGCGGGGGATTTCAGGGGGGTGGCGAAGCCGGGGGGATTCTCCTCTCACTTCTCACGCGGTTATGAACGACGAACAACTGCTGCGCTACAGCCGCCATATCCTGCTGCCTCAGATCGGCATCGAAGGCCAGCAGAAGCTGCTCGCCGCACGCGCGCTGGTGATCGGGGTGGGAGGGCTCGGCTCGCCGGTTGCGCTCTACCTCGCCTCGGCGGGGGTGGGCGCCATCACGCTCTGTGACAACGAAGACGTCGACCTCACCAACCTGCAGCGCCAGATCGTGCACCGCATGGATTCG
>JBGQGU010000429.1:0-3396 GCA_041497655.1 Gammaproteobacteria bacterium | reverse complement strand
GAGGACAGTTATGTCCTGGAGGCCGAGTTCGACGTTACGCTGACGCACACCCTGGAAGAGGCGCTCAACAAGGGCGTGCCGCTTTATTTCGCGCTCGAATTCGAGCTGATCCGTCCGCGCTGGTACTGGTTGAATGAAAAGCTCGCCAATACCCGGCAACAGTACCGCCTGTCGTACAACGCGTTGACACGCCAGTATCGTGTCGGTGTCCGAAACCTCTACCAGAATTTCGCCTCGCTGCCGGAAGCGCTCGGTTTCATGAGCCGGGTGCGCGTGCGCGATATCGCGGAGACGGGCGCGCTCAGCAAGGGCGGCAATTACACTGCCGCCTTGCGATTGCGGCTGGACTCCTCGCAGCTGCCGCGGCCCTTCCAGGTGAGCGCGGTGGGCTCGCGGGAGTGGAGCATTTCCTCCGACTGGCACCGCTGGACGGTATCGCCATGAGCGCTACCCTTCCACCCGTCAGGCCGGCGCTGTCGAGCGCGATGGTGCGCTATCTGCTCATCCTGTGCGTGGGACTGGTCGCGGTCGTGTTGTTTCTGCTGGTGACCTCGAGCGCCAATCCGGCCTCGTTTGCGGAGCGCTACCCGCTGCTGCTCGCGCTGAACGGCGCGGTGGCGCTCATGCTGATCGCGCTCGTTGTCTTCCAGCTCGTCACGCTCAGGCGCAGGCTCAAGGCGGGGGTGTTCGGCTCCAAATTGACGCTGCGCCTGGTGCTGCTGTTCGCGCTGATGGCGGTGCTGCCGGGCGCGCTGATCTACGGCATGTCGGTGCAGTTCCTCGCGCGCTCGATCGAGTCCTGGTTCGAGGTGAGCCTCGACAAGGCGCTCGAAGGCGGGCTCAATCTCGGCCGCGGCATGCTCGACAATACGCGCAGGGACCTGGAGGTGAAGGCCGATGCGATGGCGCTCGCGCTGTCGCAGAGCGCAGCCGCCGAGCAAGTGACCGCGTTAAATGCCCTGCGCGAGCAGGCTGGCGTGCAGGAAGCGACGCTGTTCAACGAGCGCGGCAACGTGCTCGCCTACTCCGGGCAGGGGGGCACGGGATTGATGCCGGAGCTCCCCGGGGCGGCCGCGCAGCAGCAGCTCCGTGCGCGGAAGGGCTATAGCACGGTCGAGGCAATACCCGACAAAGGCCTCTATCTGCGCGCGCTGGCAGCGGTGCCCGGCCCCGCCGACGAGTTGCGCGTGCTGCAGTTGCTGCAACCGGTGCCGAAGCAGCTCGGACAGGATGCCGAAGCGGTGCAGTCGGGTTACCGCGAATACCAGGAACTCACGCTGTCGCGCAGGGGCCTCAAGCGGCTGTACGGGGTGACACTCACGCTCACGCTGCTGCTTGCCCTGCTTTCCGCCGCGGCGCTCGCTTTCGTGCTTTCCGACCGCCTGTCGGCGCCCATCGGCGCGCTGGTCGAAGCCACGCGCGCGGTGGCGAGCGGGGACTTCAGCCAGCGCGCGGCGGTCGCCTCGCGCGACGAGATCGGAACGCTCACCCAATCGTTCAACAGCATGACCCTGCAGCTTGCCGAGGCCCGCGCGCAGGCCGAGCGCAATCAGGCGGCGCTCGCCCAGGCCAAGGCGTATCTCGAGAGCCTGCTCGCCAACCTTTCCGCCGGCGTGCTGGCGTTCGACGAGGAGTTGAACCTGCGCGCCGCGAACCACAGCGCCGGCGCCATACTCGGGATCGACTTCACGCCGCTCGTCGGCACGGCGGCGGCGCAGTGGCCGGCGGCCGCGCCCGGGGTCGCCGAGCTGGGACAGCAGATCGTACGCGAGTTCGCGCGCGGCGGGAATGCGGAATGGGAGCAGCAGGTCGAGCGTCCCTTGCACGGCAGGACCCAGCTGCTGCTGCTGCGCGGCACGCGCCTGCCGTCCGGCTCGGAAAGCGGCAGCGTCGTCGTGTTCGACGACATCACGCATCTCGCCGAGGCCCAGCGCGCGGCGGCGTGGGCCGAAGTGGCACGGCGCCTGGCGCACGAGATCCGCAACCCGTTGACGCCCATCCAGCTCTCCGCCGAGCGCCTGAAGGCGAAGCTCGCGGGCAAGCTCGCGGAGGCCGATGCGGACGTGCTGGAGCGCTCGACGCAGACCATCGTCAACCAGGTCTCGGCGTTGAAGAACATGGTGGAAGCCTTCAGCCAGTACGCGCGCACGCCCGAGCCGTCCCTGCACGAGCTCGATCTCAACTCGCTCACGCGCGAGGTGCTCACGCTCTACGAGTCATCGCTCGGGGCGGCGGTGCGGCTCGAGCTCATGGCGGGATTGCCGCCGGTGGTGGGGGATGCGGCGCAACTGCGGCAAGTCATACATAATCTCCTCCAGAACTCGCAGGACGCGCTGGCGGACACGCCCGGGCCGCGCGTCACCGTCGCAAGCGACGAAGCGGGTGGCATGGTGCGTCTAACGGTCACCGACAACGGCTGCGGCGTTCCCGAGCACGTGATGCGGCGCGCCTTCGAGCCCTACGTGACCACCAAGCCCAAGGGCACCGGGCTGGGGCTGGCGATCGTGAAGAAGATCGTCGAGGAGCACGGCGGCACTGCCGCGATCGCCAACGTCGCGCCGAGCGGCGCGCGCGTCACCATTCGGCTGCCGGCGGCGGCGCGGGACGTCGCGCGCCGCGTGGCAGCGCGGGCGCAGGTGTAAAATCAGCGGAGCGCTTCCTCAGGTTATGCAGCACATCCTGGTCGTAGACGACGAGATCGGCATCCGCGAGCTGCTGTCCGAGATCCTGAGCGACGAAGGCTATCAGGTCCGGCTCGCGGAGAACGCGGCCGACGCGCGCGCGTTCCGCAGCCAGGCGCGCCCCGACCTGGTGCTGCTCGACATCTGGATGCCGGACACCGATGGCATTACGTTGCTCAAGGAATGGGCGAGCGCGGGGCTGCTCACCATGCCGGTGGTGATGATGTCGGGGCACGGCACCATTGAAACGGCGGTTGAGGCGACCCGCATCGGCGCCTACGATTTCCTGGAGAAGCCGATCGCGCTGCAAAAGCTGCTCGCCACCGTCGGCCGGGCGTTGAAGTACGGTGGCGAGCAGGCGCAGTCGGCGCTGTCGCTGGCGACCTTCGGGCGCGCGCTGCTGGTGGTCGAGCTTAAGCAGCGCTTGGAGCGGGTCATGAGCTTGCGCACGCCGTTGCTGCTCACGGGCGAGCCGGGGTGCGGGATCGAACTCGCCGCGCGCTTCCTCCACCCGCGCAATACGCCGTGGGTGGCGCCGGAGAACCATTCTGCGCTGGCCGAGGCGCCGCTCGAACTCCTCAACCAGGCGCGCGAGGGGACGCTGTTCCTGCGCGAAGTGGCGGACCTCTCCAAGATCGAGCAGAAGGGCTTGCTGCTCGCCGCCTCCAAGTTCGAGCGCTACAACGTGCGGCTCGTGAGCGGCGCCTCCCGCGAT
>JBGQGU010000428.1:0-3398 GCA_041497655.1 Gammaproteobacteria bacterium | reverse complement strand
TTGAGCGCTTTCTCCTTCTTTTCCCGCAACGCGATGTCGGCCTTGGGCGGGGGCTTGGGCTCGACCTTGGGCACGGGCTTCGCCTCGGCCTTGGGCTGCGGCTTGGGCGGCTCCGGCTCCGCCTTGGGCGGCGGGGGCGCGGCCGTGGGCGCCGGCAGGTTGCTCCACAGCTCCGCCACCATCGCCGCGGGCTCGCGCTTCTGCCAGGAGACGCCGAACACCAGCAGCGCGAAGAACAGCAGGTGCATCACCAGCGTCAGCGCGCCGGAGACCGTCTTCTCGTTCCGGGTCTCGAGGGCGAATGCCGTCATTGAGTCGGACGCGGCTTGGCGAGCAGGCCCACCTTGCGCACCTGGTTCTGCTGCAGCATGTCCATGACTTCCAGCACCGACTCGTAGCGCACGTCCTTGTCGGCCGCGATCACCACCGCCTGCTCGGGGTTCTGCTTCTGCTTCTGGCGGATCGCCGCGATCAGCTGGTTGCGCGAGACCCTGCGCTCTTCCATCGAGCGGGCGCGGTCGCGGAGCCACAGCGTGCCGTCGGTGCGGATCGAGACTTCCATCGGCTGCATCGGCGGATCGGAGGTCTTGCCCATCGACGGCAGCTCGATCTGGCCGGGATTGATGAGCGGCGCGGTGATCATGAAGATCACCAGCAGCACCAGCATCACGTCGATATAGGGAACGACGTTGATCTGGTTCATGAGGCGGCGACCGCTGCGTCTTTCGATCAGCATCGTTTCATCCCGAACGATGAGTGATTGAGTGATTGAGTGATTAAGTGATTGAGTGACTGGGAAAACGCTGTCTTGATCGTAATCACACAATCACCCAATAACTTAATCACTCGCCTCTAATGCGCCTGGCGCTGCAAAATGTTCGAGAACTCCTCCATGAAGGAGTCGCAGCGCGTGGCGATGCGGTTGATGTCCCCGGCGAAGTGGTTGTAGGCCACCACCGCGGGGATCGCCGCGAAGAGTCCCATGGCGGTGGCGATCAGCGCCTCCGCGATCCCCGGAGCCACCGCGCCGAGCGTGGCCTGCGCGACGTTGGCGAGGCCGCGGAACGAATTCATGATCCCCCATACCGTGCCGAACAGTCCCACATAGGGGCTGACCGAGCCGACCGTGGCAAGGAAAGAGAGGTAGGACTCGAGCCGCTCCATCTCGCGCTGATAGGTCGCGCGCATCGCGCGCCGCACGCCGTCCATGACGTCCCCGACGTCCATGCCGGGCTTGCGCAGCTTGATGAACTCGCGGAAGCCCGACTCGAAGATGCGCTCGAGGCTGCCGGTGGAGCTGCGCTTTTCGACCGCGCGCTGGTAGAGCTCGTTCAAGTCCGCCCCGCTCCAGAACGTCTTCTCGAATTCATCGGCGAGCCGGGCGGCGCGCCGGAACGTGAAAATCTTGAGGAAGATGTAGTACCACGAGAAAAGCGAGGCCAGCACCAGCATCAGCATCACGATCTGCACCAGCACGCTGGCGCCGGTGATGAGAGAAAGCACCGACATGTCATGGGTCACGGTGGGGTTCACTTCATGTTTCCTAGGAGTTTGCCGGCTTCGGGGCCGACAAACTCCTTACGCAAAACCGCCCGCGAAAAAACCGCAAAGTAATACTCATAGAGGCACGACCTCAACCCACTCCTGTCTTCTGTGCGGCCCGGAAACAATCATTCGCTTGTGGTTCATTCCTAATCCCCGGGCGGTTTTGCCTTAGCAACCTGTCGACCCAACGCCGCCGACAGGCTGCTGGGTATTCTAACGGGCCTGAATGTGGCCGTGTTGACGCAGGCGATCCTTACGCTCGCCGTCGCCAGCGCCTCTGCCCCGCGCGCTATTCCTTGCATCAGAATGATTTGTCCTGCTCCGAGCTTCTCGAGTTCCACGGTTACGGTAAGCTCGTCGTTGAAGGCCGCCGGCTTGAGGTAATCGATCGTGAGCGAACTCACCACGAACACCACTCCGTGATCCCGCGCGAGCGCCGTCTGCTCGAAACCGAGCGCGCGCAGCCACTCGGTCCGCGCGCGCTCCATGAATTTCAGGTAATTCGCGTAATAGACCACCCCGCCCAGGTCGGTGTCCTCGTAATAGACACGCACCGGCCACGAGAAGTGTTGAGTGTTTAGTGTTGAGTGTTGAGTTGCGGGCTGCTGGCGCGGGCTCACTGGGGCAAAAACCAACTTAACACTCAAAATTCAACACTCATCATTCCTTTGGGGCTTCCCAAAGGTCGGTCGTGCCGGCGCGGGCGGGCTGCGCCAGGCCGAAGTGGCGGTAGGCGGAGACGGTGGCCATGCGGCCGCGCAGCGTGCGCTGCAGGTAGCCCTGCTGGATGAGATAGGGCTCGAGCACGTCCTCGATGGTGTCGCGCTCCTCGCCGATCGCCGCGGCGAGGTTCTCGATGCCGACCGGGCCGCCGGCGAACTTCTCGATCACGGCGAGCAGGAGCTTGCGGTCCATGACGTCGAGCCCGACCGCGTCCACGTCGAGCATCTTCAACGCCGCATCCGCCACTTCGTGCGTCACGCTTCCCTTTGCTTTCACCTCCGCGTAGTCTCGCACGCGGCGCAGCAGCCGGTTCGCGACGCGCGGCGTGCCGCGCGAGCGGCCCGCGATCTCGTGCGCGCCCTCGGCGCTCACTTCGATCCCGAGCAGCTTCGCCGAGCGCTGCACGATGCGCTTCAACTCATCCAGGGTGTAGAACTCGAGCCGCGCCACGATGCCGAAGCGGTCGCGCAGCGGGTTGGTGAGCATGCCCGCGCGCGTGGTCGCGCCGACCAGCGTGAACGGCGGCAAGTCGAGCTTGACCGAGCGCGCGGCGGGACCTTCACCGATCATGATGTCGATCTGGTAGTCCTCGAGCGCGGGATAGAGGATCTCCTCCACCACCGGCGGGAGGCGATGAATCTCGTCGATGAACAGCACGTCGTTCGGCTCGAGGTTGGTGAGCATCGCGGCGAGGTCGCCCGCGCGCTCGAGCACCGGTCCCGAGGTGTGGCGGAGATTGACGCCGATCTCGCGCGCGATGATGTGCGCGAGCGTGGTCTTGCCGAGCCCCGGCGGGCCGAACAGCAGGACGTGGTCGAGCGCTTCCTTGCGCCGGCGCGCGGCCTCGATGAAGACGGAAAGCTGGCCGCGGATCTTCTCCTGCCCGATATACTCCTCGAGCAGCTTCGGCCGCAGCGTGCGCTCGAGGGCTTCTTCCTGCGGCGAGGACGGCGCACCCACTACGAGTCGATCCGTCTCGATCATGATTGCGCCATTCGCATGCGTGCCGTCACCCTCTTTTCACCCGTGCGCCGTCCTTAAATATCTCGAACAAGGGTACGGAAATCAGCTCTTTGAAAGCAGCTTGAGCGCCTGCCTGATGCCATCAGCGACCGCCAGGCCGGCGGGCA
>JBGQGU010000427.1:0-3414 GCA_041497655.1 Gammaproteobacteria bacterium | reverse complement strand
TCCACCCGCCTTTGCGGGGCACCATTTTCCGGATTTCGGAAGTTCCGCCCGAAAGCGATGCGATCCGCGCGATGACGCCGGAAAAGGCGCGGGAGGCGTTCCGGGCGGTGGGGAACGAGGCGGCCTCGACCTTCGGGCGCGGCGGCCGCCATCCGCTGATGCACCGCACCGAAACCGTCGATTATGCGGTGGTGCTCGAAGGCGAGATCTACCTCCTGCTCGACGATGTCGACATCAAGCTCGGCGCGGGCGACGTCGTCATCCAGCGCGGCACCAATCACGCGTGGAGCAACCGCTCGGGCAAGCCGGTCAAGATGCTGTACGTGCTGATCGACGGCCGCTTCGATCCGGCGCTGGCGGCGCAGTTCCAGAAGTGAGATCGGTGACGACTGACGGGTGACGAAATCCCCCCGACATATTCATGTCTCCCCCCTTTGACAAAGGGGGGTAGGGGGGATTGGTGACGACCATCAAATCACGACTCACGCACTTTACAAGCTCCCCTCCTTGGCGAGGAGGGGTGCCTGCGAAGCAGGCGGGGTGGTGGGAGTCGAATCACGAATCACGAATCACGATTCACGAATGTTGGAAGGGGAGAAGAGCATGAAGAGAGTCTGCATTGTCTGGATGTCGGGAGCCGCGCTGCTGCTGGCGGCGAGTATTACGCTGGCGCAGGCGTACCCGGCGCGGCCGATCCGTATCGTCGTGCCGTTCCCGCCGGGGGGAGCGTCGGACGTGACGGCGCGGATGCTGGCCGACAAGTTCGCGTCGTCCTGGGGCGCGAACGTCGTGGTGGACAACCGCACTGGCGCGTCCGGGATCATCGGCACCGACATCGTGGCGAAGGCCGCGGCCGACGGCTACACGCTGGGCTTTGTGGCGCTCTCCTTCGCGATCAACCCGAGCATCCACAAGTTGCCGTACGACACGAACAAGGACTTCACATTCATCACGGTCGTCGCCTCCAACCCTTTGGCGCTGGTCGTCAACAACAACGTACCTGTGCATAGCGTGAAGGCGCTGGTCGATCTCGCCAGGGCGAAGCCGGACGCGCTGTCGTTCGCCTCCAGCGGCACGGGCACCTCGCCGCACTTGTCGGCGGAGCTGTTCAAGCTCCTCGCGGGCGTGCGCATCTTGCATGTCCCGTACAAGGGCAGCACGGCGGCGCACCCCGATCTCCTCGGAGGGCGCGTGAGCATGATGTTCGATCCCGTCGCCGCGATCCTGCCTCATATCAAGGCGGGGCGCGTGCGCGCGCTGGGCGTCACCTCGAAGAATCGTTCCGCCGAGTTGCCCGACGCGCCGCCCATCGCAGACACCGTGCCGGGCTATGAATCCACGTCGTGGGTGCTGATCATGGGGCCGGCGAAACTGCCGGCCGCCGTCGTCGACCGGCTGCACAAGGAGACCGTGCGCGCGCTGGCGTTCCCGGACGTCAAGGAGCGGCTCGCGCGGATGGGGTCCGATATCGTCGGCGGCAGCCCGCAGGAAGCGCGCAAATTCATCCGCGCCGAGCTGGAGAAGTGGGCGAAGACCGTCAAGGCGGCCGGCATCACCAGCGGGCAATAAGCGGAGGGTTGAGGGATGAATAGTTTGCAGTTTGCAGTGGCCAGTTTGCAGGAATCAGTTGGCAGTTTGCAGCAAGGAGTTTGCAGTGGGCAGTTTGCAGTTGCTGCTAACTGACGGCTGCCAACTGCCAACTCCTGGGGAAAAAGGGGACGCACACCTTTTGTAATAAAAATGTGTGCGTCCCCTTTTTCTACAGGCGCGTGCCGCCCGGCAGCGCGCGGAAGAGCACTTCCATGATCGTGGTTTCCGTGACGCGCCCGTCCGCGCCCTTCTGAAATAGCACCAGTTGCTGGAGACTGCTCGCGGGACCGATCGGGGCGATGAGGCGCCCACCGGGCTTGAGCTGCTCGAGCAGCGCGGACGACACGTCGGGGATCGCCATGCGCACGAGGATTGCGTCGTACGGCGCTCCCGGGCGCCAGCCGTAATAGCCGTCGGCGACGTTGACCTTGACGGCTCCGTAGCCAAGCCGATCGAGATTGCGCTTCGCGGCCTCGGCGACCTTCGCGTGGAACTCGACGCTCGACACATCGGACGTCATCTCCGCGAGGATCGCGGTGTGGTAGCCGCCGCCGACACCGACCTCGAGCACCTTCTGGCCGCGCTCGATTCTCAGGAGATCGGTCATGACCGCGACCAGCGACGGCTGCGAGATCGTTGCATCGGGGCCGACCGGGAGCGGCCGGTCGTGGTAAGCGTACGGGCGGAGCTGAGGCGGCGCGAACTCGTGGCGCGGCACCTTGGCCATGGCCGCGATCACGCGCGGGTCGATCGCCGGCCCGCCGCTCCTCTGGCGCGTGCGGTTCACGGCCTGCTCGATCGCATCGGCGAGCGCGCGCCGCATCTCGGTGAACTCGGCCAGCTCCTCGGCGAACGCCGCGGCGGTCGCCACCAGCGCGAGGCAAGCGAGGAAGGGACGAAACCTGCGGGCGAACATGCTCCTGATGGTTGCGCCGGGGCAATGCGATGTCAAGGTTCAAACCCCGTTACCATCGTCACTAGGGTTCGAAGTTCACGATCTGCCACTCGATCTTGTTAAACCCATCAATCCTGTCTATTGTTCCGGACGGGTTCCCGACAGACGGGAGTGAGGAGCGAGTGTCACCGTCCGGAATGATGGGGTTGCGTGTCCGGCATATTCTCGTTGTGATGGCTGCCGCCGCTGCCACTGCGAGCGTGGCGTCCGAGCCCGCCTATCCCTCCAAGCCGATCAGGATGCTGGTCGGATTCAGTCCGGGCGGAGGAACCGACGTCGCGGCCCGGATCATCGGGAAAAAACTCGCAGAGGCGTGGAACCAGCAGATTGTGATCGACAACCGTGCGGGCGCGGGGGGCCTCGTCGCTTTCGAAATGACGGCCAAGGCGAATCCGGACGGATATACATTGCTCGCCACCAGCCCCAGCTTCGCGATCCAGCCGAGCATCGCCGCCAAACTGCCTTTTGACCCGATTCGCGATTTCGCGCCGATCACGCTGGCGACCTCGGCGCCGTATCTGCTCGTGCTGCATCCGGGGGTCGAGGCCAGGTCGGTCAAGGAGCTGATCGATCTGGCGAAGGCGAATCCCGGCAAGCTCAACTACGCATCGGGCGGCATCGGCAGCGCCCAGCACCTGACCGCCGAGTTGTTCAGGCTGATGGCCGGCATCCATATCGTGCACGTTCCGTACAAGGGGGCTGTCAGCGTCCCCGACGTGATCGCGGGCCGCATCCAGATGCTGTTCAGCGGAGTGCCCCAGGCGTTGCCCCATGTGCAAGGTGGCCGCCTGCGCGCAGTGGCGGTAACGACTCCCGCGCGCTCGCCGGCCGTGCCCGAGGTTCCCACAGTCGCGGAGGCGGGCGTTCCC
>JBGQGU010000426.1:0-3439 GCA_041497655.1 Gammaproteobacteria bacterium | reverse complement strand
GTGCTGCGCTCGATGCCTCGCACTTTCCTGCCATACATGTTCTTCATCTTGATGACACCGTAGAGCTTGCAGGCCTTTTCCTCGACGTCGGACAGCAGCTCGAACGGAAACCGCATCTTGGCCTTGAAATTTTCGTGCGACTTGATGCTGTCGCGCGACGCGCCGTAGATCGCGCAGCCGAGCTTCTGGAACTCCGGATAGAGGTCGCGGAAATGTTGGCCCTCGGCCGTGCAGCCCGGGGTGTTGTCTTTCGGGTAGAAGTAAAGTACGAGGGGAGAGCCTTTGGCGCGGGAGAGGCGGAAGGTCTTGCCGCCGGTGGCGGGCAGCTCGAAATCGGGTGCTGGCTGGTCTAGCATACGGCGGACGTATCGCTCGAGGGGTTCCAGCCATTATATAGCGAGAAATTCCTTGCCCTCGGTCCAAACCGCGCCGTGCGCTCCTGGATGCGGTTGCTCGGCAACGCTGCGCCGCGGCAGGCGGGACAGATTCAGTCCAGCCGCGTAATCGTGGAGCGAAACCACGCGATAGCCCAGTGAGTGCCAGCCCGCAAGCAGCGCGCGCAGCGCGGGGGTGAACACTGTGCCCTCGACCTCGGCGCGCAGCGCGTAGACGTGACCGGTCGGCGCCGGATCGCGGCTCGCGTCGAGCACGCGACGCACCGCTTCATCGGGCGTGAGGCCCTCGGCCAGCAGCTCGTCGAGCGTGGGCAGGGTCGTCGGCAGCTGCGGGCAGGCGACGATCTCGCCTCTGACCACCGGGATGAAAGGACCGGTGCCGCGCGTGTCGGAGCAGTGCTGGAAGCCGAGCCGCTGGGTGTAACGGAAGGCGTACCGGTTCATGCGCCATCCCGGCGCGCCGTGCGTGAGCGCGGGGGTTCCGAAGATCTCCTTGTAACGCTCGCTGGCGCGCCGCATCGCGGCCGCCGTCCACGCCTCGCCCGCGCCGGCAACGCGCTTCAGCCAACGCACCCGGTCGTGAGCCAGGATGCCAGCCTCGTATCCTTCCGCCCGCACCGAGCGCATTGCCTCCGCGCCGCGCCTGCCGATGTCGGCGCCGGGCAGCAGCGTGCCCGAGAGCAGCGAAGCAAGGCCGTAGCATTTCAGCCTCGGCACGCGGGGCAGGCTGCCGAGCGCGCGCCCGGTGTGGTCGGGGCCGAGGCTGAACAGGAAGGTTGCGCTCGCTTGAGCCTCCTTGAGGGCTGCTGCGAGCCGCGGCACGGCTTCGCGCGTGCCGCGCAGGGTGGCAACCTCAATGCGCAGGCCGAGCTTCATGGAACCAGTGATGAGTGTTGAGTGATGAGTGATGAGTGAAAGGCGAAAGACAACATGACGACGCTCTTCACGTGCTGACCCGTTCGCGGGATTTCTCGGTATCCAGGCAGCGCTGGGCGAGCGCCGCAAACGCCGCGTCATCCACACTGCCGAGAGCGACCTTCATCGCGTGTGACAGCGCGGTGTAATGCTTGCCGGTGGCGCGCGTGTAGGCCGGATCGTAATGCCGCACCAGCAAGTCGACGATGAGCTTGTCCCAGCGCCGTGCGAGCGCCAGCTCCTTCCACTTCCCGATGATCGCGTGCCCGTGCAGGGGCAGCAGGCATTCCAGTCGCTGGGCGAGTGCTTCTGTTCGATCGAAAAAGTGCGCGTATTCGTGCTTGAGCAGCTGCACCCGCGCCGCGGCTGGCGCTTCCAGCACGATGCACTCGCTCACCCACATGGCCTCGATCAGCGCCTCGGGCACGCGCAGCACGCCGATCTTCCTGCTTTCGGCCTCGACGTAAACGGGGCGCTTGCGGTCGAACCCGCGCAACGCTTGCCACACCAGGCTCTCGAACATTTTCTGCGTTGGCTGCGGCGTGTCCGGCAGACCCCCGAGCACCGAGCCGCGGTGCGCCGCCAGCGCTTCCAGGTCGAGCACCTGTCCGCCCGCGTCCCGTATCGCGCGCAGCAAACGGCTCTTTCCAGTGCCGGTCAGCCCGCACACCACGCGCAGCCGGAAGGCGCGTGGCAGGCGCTCGAGGTCGGCGACCACCGCCCGGCGGTAGGCGCGGTAGCCGCCGTCGAGCCGGCCGACCCGCCAGCCGACCTGGGACAGCACGTGCGCGAAGGCGTCACTGCGGTTGCCGCCGCGCCAGCAATAGATCAACGGCCGCCACTCGCGCGGCCGGTCGAGAAAGCGTTCGTTCAGGTGCCGCGCGATATTGGCGCTCACCAGCGCCGCGCCGATCTTCTTCGCCTCGAATGCGGAGCGTTGCTTGTAGATGGTCCCGACCCGCGCGCGCTGGGCGTCGTCGAGGGCGGGGCAGTTGATCGCGCCGGGAACATGGTCCTCGGCGAACTCCCCCTCGGAGCGGACGTCGATGATCTCGTCAAACGCGGACAGTTGTGCTACGGTTGCACGCGCCGGTCCTCGCACGGGGATTCCTGTTTCGTCTGCGCGCACCGGCACATAGTATAGGAGCCTCCAACACAACGAAATACGCGCATTTCGTTATGTTGGAGGCTCCAGGGGAAATCATGAACAAGCCCAATGACGGCGCAAACATCAGGCTGACCCAGCTCGCGCACGGCGGCGGCTGAGGCTGCAAGCTCACGCCAGCGTTGCTGAGCGAAGTGCTTGCGGGGACGCCGATGGGAAGGGCGTGGCCCAACCTGCTGGTCGGTAATGAAACCAGCGACGACGCCGCAGTGTATCGCCTGAACGATACCCAGGCACTGGTTGCGACCACAGATTTCTTCACGCCCATTGTGGACGATCCCTACGATTTCGGGCGCATCGCCGCGACCAACGCGATCTCGGACGTCTACGCGATGGGGGCGCGTCCCATCATGGCGCTGGCGCTGCTGGGCGTGCCGCTCGGAAAGCTTCCGATCGAGGCGGTGCAGCGCATCGTCGCCGGCGGCCACGATGTGTGCGAGCAGGTGGGCGTGCCGATCGCCGGCGGGCATTCCATCGACTCGCCCGAGCCGCTGTATGGGCTGGTGGTGCTGGGACTGATCGACCCGGCCAAGGTCAAGCGCAACGACCGGGCGCAGGCGGGCGACGTGCTGATCCTCGGCAAGGCGCTCGGCGTGGGCATCATGGGCGCCGCCATCAAGAAGGGCGAGTTGAAGGACAAGGCCTACCGGCAGATGCTCGAGTCAGCCATCCAGCTCAATACACCGGGGATTCGGCTTTCCGAGATGGAAGGCGTGCATGCGCTGACAGATGTCACCGGCTACGGGCTGCTGGGGCACCTGCTCGAAATCTGCCGCGGCTCGAAACTCCAGGCGCGACTCGAGTTCGACCGCGTGCCGATCCTGTCGGCGGCGCGCCACCTGGTCGAGGCGGGTTACGCCACCGGCGCGTCCGACCGCAACTGGGCGAGCTGCCAGGACGCGGTGTCCCTGCCCGCGAGCTGGCCCGCATGGCGCCGGAAGATTCTCACCGATCCGCAGACCAG
>JBGQGU010000425.1:0-3439 GCA_041497655.1 Gammaproteobacteria bacterium | reverse complement strand
CTGGTCGAAGACGACCCCATGATCGGGGAAAGCGTGGGTCAGGGCTTGCGCCAGGACGGGTTTACCGTGGATTGGGCCCGGGACGGTGGCGCCGCCGGGCTCGCGCTCGATAACAAAGTCTACGATCTGCTGCTGCTCGATCTGGGTCTGCCGAAGAAGGAAGGCCTGGATGTGCTCAAGACGATGCGCCGTCGCGGCAACAAGATGCCGGTGCTCATCATTACGGCGCGTGACGCCGTAGTCGAGCGTGTCAAGGGATTGGATTCGGGCGCCGATGACTATCTGGTCAAACCCTTCGCCCTCGATGAACTAGCAGCACGTATACGCGCGTTGTTGCGGAGGCAGTCCGGCCGCACGGATCCCGTGATCAAAGTCGGGAAAGTGTCCCTCAATCCCGCCACGCACGAGGTCACCTCCCAAGGCGAACCCCTGGCGCTTTCGGCGCGCGAGTTTGCGCTGCTGGAGGTGTTTCTCGACCGGCCGGGCGCTGTTTTCTCGAGGGAGCAGCTCGAAGAAAAGCTGTACGGCTGGGGCGAGGAGGTGGAAAGCAATACTGTCGAGGTCTACATACACGCGCTGCGCAAGAAGCTGGGCCAGGATTTCATCAAGAATATCCGCGGGGTCGGGTACATGGTACCCAAGCATCCATGACGTCGATTCGGCGACGGTTATTGCTCTGGCTCGTGCTCGGCTTCTCGCTCGCCACGATCGCCGCGGCAACCGGAGTCTACAGACAGGCGCGCCTGGAGGCCGGCGAGATATTTGACTACCAGCTGGAGCAGATGGCGGCTGCGTTCCCCAAGGAGGGATTCGGCCCGCTCACGATGCCGCCCGTCGCCGCATTTGAACCGGGAGACATCGTGGTCGTGCAGATCTGGGACCAGGGTGGCACGCAAGTCTATCTGTCCCGCCCAGGCTCGCCGCCGCCCGAAAGCCAGGGTATGGGATTCTCGACCGTTGCGACGCCCGACGGAGACTGGCGCATTTACAGCACGGTCGTCGGAAACAACGTCATTCAGGTGTCGCAGCCGACCAGCGCACGGGAGGAGCTGGCGGCCGCGATGGCACTGCGCACCATGTTGCCGCTGCTCGTGCTGTTGCCGCTGTTGATTTTGTTCACCTGGATTACCGTCGGACGCGGGTTGAAGCCGCTCAACGAGGTCGCATCGGCCGTAAGCGCGCGTTCCGCGGAGGCGCTGCAGCCCTTGCCGGAGCAGGGTCTGCCAAGGGAAGTGAAACCTCTCGTTTCCGCGCTGAACGAGTTGCTCACACGGCTGGCCCGATCTCTGAGTCTGCAACGGTCGTTTATCGCGGATGCGGCGCACGAACTTCGAACCCCGCTCACGGCCGTAAAGTTGCAGATCCGCGTCGCCGAACGCACCTGCACCGATGATGAGCGGGCGGCGGCATTCGCACAGTTGAAAGGCGGCGTGGACCGGGCCATACGTCTAGTCGAGCAGCTGCTGGCGCTAGCGCGCAACGAGCCCGAAGCGGCGGAGCAACCACTTGCGCCGGTTAACTTGACCGACATCGCCCGGGACGTCGTCGTCGAGCGGGCGCCCATCGCCGATGCGAAAGACATCGACCTTGGATTGTCGAGCGTAGCCCCCACGCAGATCATGGGAGATGCCGAAGCATTGCGTGTGATGCTCGGCAACTTGATCGACAATGCGATCCATTACACCCCGCCGGGCGGCACGGTCGACGTGGATGTGACAACGCACAGCGATGGAACGCGTCTGGTGGTGAGCGATACGGGGCCGGGGATTCTGCCCGCGGACCGGGAGCGGGTGTTCGACCGGTTTTATCGCGGCGACACGGCGGTCGCAACGGGAAGCGGCCTGGGACTCGCGATCGTGCGCAAGGTTGCACAGCGCCACCGTGCATCGGTCGAACTCGGCGAAGGGTCCGGCGGCCGCGGGCTCAGAGTCACCGTGTGCTTTCCCGAGAACCCTTTAGCCAAAGCGTGAGCCACGTCGCGCAGCTTCTGGCGCTTCGCTCAGGTTCACGGAATCGAACCTGAGCCCGTCTCCCAGTACCGCTTACGTTTTCTGGTCGGCTTTCAGCTTCGCCTTGTCGGCCGCGATCTGCGTCCCTTCGGCCGTGATGGCCTGCCGGTCCTTGTAAATCTTTTCCGCGTCCTTGGACTCCGCCGCCATCTTGCCGGACATGGTGTCTGATTTCAGCCTCGCCTCAGCGGCCGCCAATCGCTTTATTTGGCGCTGCAACGCGGCCTTATCTGAATTCATTTGCAGCGAGGCCGGTGTGTCGGCGGCGATGTCCTTCTTCTCGCCTTCGATCGCCTGCTGGGACTTGTAAACCTCGTACGCGTCCTTGGACTCCGCGGACATTCTGCCTGAGGCGGTGTCTGATTTCAGCCTCGCGTCGTCGGCCTTCAATCGCTTTATTTGGCGCTGCAGCGCGGCCTTGTCCGACTTCAATTGCGCCGCGTCCTCCTTGACTGCGAGGGACTGGGCGAAGGCGGTGCCGGTGGCGAACGCGACAGCCGCTGCGACAGCCAGTACACACGCTTTATGTATTGATTTCATGTGCATATCTCCTATTTAAGATGAATGGAAAAGCATTGATTGTTCAAAACAACGGTCATCTTGATTGCGCCGCCTTAATACAAGCTTAAAGCGCGAAATGGGTTGCGCGTTTCCGTTCTGCTGACAGCCGCCGGAGGCCGAGCGCCAGCCTGGCTGCGTTCTTTATCACCTGATTTTGAAAACTTGTCTGTGATGATTTCGCCGGCAATGTACTCGCTTACCGCGTTAAGTTTGTCTTAATTCTTCACGCCTAGCATGGCGGCCACATGGAGCGATAGCTCTATTGCTTGCCCCTTCAACTTTAGGAGCGAAACATGAAACACAAGAAGTTGGTATTAAGCCTGATCGCGGCCGGCGTGATTGCCGCCGGAATCGGCGGATATGCGAAGTTCGGTCCGTCAATCGTCCAACACGCGATCGCCGTGAGCACGCCAGCTGCCGCGGGAACTGCCAGTGCACGGCCCACCATGACGTCGGCGCTGCCTGATTTCACCGGCATCGTCGCCCAGAACGGGCCGGCAGTCGTCAACATCAGCGTCACGGGTAAAACCGAAAAGACCGGATTCAGTCCCGGAAATCAGAACATGGATCCAAACGACCCGTTCTTCCAGTTTTTCCGGCAGTTCAGGATACCGATGCCCCGTGGCGAGATTCCAACGCAAGGCGTCGGATCGGGCTTCATCGTGAGCCCGGAGGGCGTCATTCTCACCAACGCGCACGTCGTCGCCGGCGCGATCGACGTAACGGTGAAGCTCACCGACACGCGCGAATTCAAGGCCAAGGTGATCGGAGTCGATAAGCCAAGCGATGTCGCCGTGCTGAAAATCGACGCCAACAATCTCCCCACCGTGAACCTCGATACCGCTGACGACGTCAAGGTGGGCGAGTGG
>JBGQGU010000424.1:0-3447 GCA_041497655.1 Gammaproteobacteria bacterium | reverse complement strand
ATTTCTTGGTCAACGGCCAAGAAATTTAGGTGGGCGCTTTTCCTTGAACGCGTCCACCCCTTCCTTGTGGTCGTGGGTGAGCCGCACGGCGCCCGAAGCGAGCGTTTCCATCTCCATCAACTGCTCGAGAGTCGGCACGTACATGGAATGGAACATCTTCTTGGCGAGCGCGAGCGCATAGGTGGCGGACTCCGCCAATTCCGCGGCCAGCGCGCGCGCTTCGGATTCAAGCTTGCCGTCGGGCACGACGCGCACCACGAGCCCCAGCTCGAGCGCCTCGCTGGCAGGGACGACTCGGGCCGTATAGACGAGCTCCTTGGCCCGCGCGATGCCGAGGTACTGCGTCAGGAAGAATATCGCGCCGCCGTCGGGAACGAGGCCCACTTTCTTGAAAGCCATCGAAAACTTTGCGCTGTCCGAGGCGACCACGAGGTCGCAGGCGAGGGCAAGCGCGTTGCCGATGCCATATACGGCACCCCGTACCGCGGCAATCACCGGCTTCTCCAGGTTGTAGAGCGCCAGCACGGTGCGATGCCGCCGCTGCGAACGCGCGCGACCCGATACGACGTCGGACTTCGCCATCCCGGTGACGTCGCCCCCCGAACAGAAGGCGCGGCCCGCGCCGGTCAGGATCACTGCGCGGACCCCGTCATCCGCGGCGATCGCAATCAGGTGCTCGTACAGCGCGTCCCACATCGGGTCGGCCATCGCGTTCAGCGGGTCCGGGCGGTCCAGTGTCAGGATCGCGATGCTGCCTTCTTTTTCGAAACGGACATTCATGGATTCTTGTTTCATGTTTTCCCCGGTGCTATGGCGATTCAGAATTCCTAAATCGAGTCCCAGGGGAAAACATCCGCCGTGCGGTCGAGGGGAAAGAACCAGCTCTTCATCGCGGGCAGCATGTGCTCGGCGCAGGTTTCCGGCGTCCACCCTTCCGAGCGGTGGATGCCGCGCAGCGGGCGCGACTGGCTCATCAGGAAGATCTCGTTCTTGCGCACCGAGAACACCTGGCCGGTGACTTCTTTCGCCGCGTCGCTCGCGAGGAACACCGCCAGCGGGGCGTTATGCTCGGCGGTGACCTGCTTGCGCTGCTCGACGCGCTTCGCGGCCGCCGGGTCCTTGGACGGAATCGACGCTGTCATGCGCGTCCAGGCGACCGGGGCGATGCAGTTGGAGCGGACGTTGAAGCGCTGCATGTCGATCGCGATGTTCTTCGACAGCCCGACCATGCCGAGCTTGGCGGCGCCGTAGTTGACCTGGCCCATGGCGCCGACCAGTCCCGAGGTCGAGGTCATGTTCACGAAGCTGCCGCTTTCCTGCTTGCGGAAGTGGTCGGCGGCATGGCGGCAGGTGTTGAATGCGCCCTTCAGCATGACCTTGATCACCGAGTCCCAATCGTCCTCTGTCATCTTGTGGAAGATGACATCGCGCAGGATGCCGGCATTGTTGACCACGCAGTCTATGCGTCCGAAAGAGTCCACGGCGCACTGGATGATCTTCGCAGCGGAAGCGAACTCGGCAACGCTGTCGAAGTTTGAGACCGCCTCGCCGCCGGCCCTCTTGATTTCGGAGACGACCGTGTCGGCGGGCGCTTGGTCGCCGCCTTCACCGGCGAGCGACGCGCCAATGTCGTTTACCACGACCCTGGCGCCGTGCGCCGCCATGAGTTTCGCGATCGCGGCGCCGATGCCACGCCCCGCGCCGGTCACCACCACGACCTTGCCTTCCACCATCTTTCCTGACGTCACTCAGAACCTCCGTTCAAAATCTGGACGCAAAGGCGCAAAGACGCAAAGGGAAAATAAAATAAACTCGAATTCATTCTAATGTTTGGTTTTCTTTGCGCCTTCGCGACTTTGCGTCGAGATTCTAGGCCACTATTTCGGCGCGGCCGTTGTTCAGCACCGTTACCCCGCGCGCGGGGACGGTGGAGCGGAACGAGACGACGTTGCCGTCACGCCACATCTCGGTGCGGATGGTCTCCCCCGGATACGCCGGCGCAGAGAAGCGTCCCTCCATGGCAACGAAGTGCGACGGATCGTAGCCGCACAGCGTCTTCAGGATCGCGTGCCCGGCGATGCTGAAGGTGCAGCGCCCGTGCATGATGGGCATCTTGAACCCCGCCCTGATCGCGTACGCAGGATCCGCGTGCAGCGGGTTGTAGTCGCCGGAGAGGCGGTAGATCAGGGCCGCCTGCGGCAGGGTGGGGAGGTCGCACACGTACTGCGGTGGAGTCCCAGGCACGGAGTGCGGCATCCTCACCGGGCCATCGGGCCCGCCGAAGCCACCGTCGGCGCGGCAGAAACTGGTGGAAGTGAGTGTGCAGACGATGCTGCCGCTCGACTTATCGCGCACCGTGCACTCGGTCATTATCAGCGCGCCTTTGTCCTTGCCCTTGTCCGCAATGCCTGTCACCCGCGTCTTGCCGGAGATGTCGCCTTCCACCGGCAGCGGCTTCACGATGCGGAAACCCTGCTCGCCGTGGAGGACCTGGCTGCGCGTAACGCCGGTGTCAGGATTCGCCAGCCAAGGGCCGGGAGAGCCGAGGATGATAGCCATCGTCGGCAGCGCCTGCAGCCCTTCCTCATAGACGAATTTGAGCTGGCCCGCGTCGCAGGGGTCGGCGCCGAGCCCCACGCCGAGCGCGTAGAGGATGGAGTCGCGCCGGGTGAGGCGCTGCTCGACCTCGGGGATGTTCCAGTTGATCAGCTTGTCGTAGTTGATCGCCATATTCGGCGGGCCGTGTTGCGCCCGGGAGAATCCTTACACCGTGGATGGCCCGCCGAATAATACGGTACATTGACTCGACAAGACTCCACCATTTCCATGCGCGAGCGCGACTTCGCAGTCCTTCACCTGCCTCCTCTCGCACTCGCCGCGAACCTGGCGCACTGCCTCGATCATCACCAGCAGGCCGTACATGCCGGGGTGACAGTAGGAGAGTCCGCCGCCGCTGGTGTTGACCGGGAGCTTGCCGCCGGGGGCAATGGCGCCATTCGCAACGAAGCGCCCGCCTTCGCCCTTGGGGCAGAAGCCCAGGTCCTCGAGGAACAGGATCGGCGTGATGGTGAATGCATCGTAGAGCGAGACCATGTCCACGTCGGAGGGCTTGAGCCGCGCCATCCCGAACGCCCGGGGACCAGACTCCGCCGCGGCTGTCACAGTGAGGTCGGCCATGTTCGAAATCGTGGCATGGCTCAACGCCTCCCCCGTGCCCAGCACGTAGACGGGCTTTTTCTTGAGCGTTTTCGCGCGCGCCGCGGAGGTGAGGATCATGGCGCCGCCGCCATCGAGCACGAGGCAGCAGTCGCGCACCGTGAAGGGGTAACTCACCATGCGCGCGTTGAGCACCTGCTCGATGGTGAGCGGCTCCTTCTCCCAGGCCTTCGGGTTTAACAGCGCCCACTTACGCGCAGCCACCGCGACTTCGGCGAGTTGCTCGCGGGT
>JBGQGU010000423.1:0-3448 GCA_041497655.1 Gammaproteobacteria bacterium | reverse complement strand
CCTGATGCTGGTGATCCTCAACCTGCCGCTGATCGGCATGTGGGTCATGCTGCTGAAGGTGCCCTACCGCCTGCTGTTCCCCGCCATCATGGCGTTCTCGTGCATCGGCATCTACAGCGTCAACAACAGCTCCATGGAGCTCTACCTCACCGCGCTCTTCGGCATCATCGGCTTCATGTGGATGAGGCTGGGATGCCCGCCGGCGCCGATGCTGCTGGGGTTCGTTCTGGGGCCGCTGATGGAAGAGAACCTGCGCCGGGCCCTGTTGATCTCGCGCGGGGATCCCACGGTGTTCGTCACCCGCCCGATCAGCCTGGGCTTCATGATTGTTACGGTGCTCATCATCGTCATCATGTTTGCGCCCGCGGTCAAAGCACGGAAAGCGGCGATCAGCGGCTGAGAAAACGGCGCCACGAAGAAAACGGCGCCGTTTGGCGCCGTTTTCTTTTTCAGACCCGATAATCAGGAACGACGATCAAGTATCGTCCGGCGCGGAGGAGCCCGCGGCGGCGCGGGCCAGCCGGTCGTTGATCGCCGCCCACTCGGGCGCCTGCGGCGGCTGCTCCGCGATGATCATGTCGCACCCCGCGTCGTCGAGCCGGCGCAGGCTGGCGTAGAGCGCGTGCGCGTAGCCGGCCGCATCCCGCGGCGCGGCGACCCATTCGAGCCCCTCGAGCGGCGGCCGCCGCGCCGAGAGCGCGAGCACCGCGACGCGCCGGCCCTGGCGCGCGAGGCCCGCCGCGAGCTCCAGCACGCGGTCGCCTTCCATGAGCGCGAGCGGCGTCCGCGGCGCGTAGTGCGCGGCCAGCGTGCCCGGCGCGCGCGGCGCGTCCGCCAGCGGCGCGGCGAGCGCCGCTCCCAGCGCCGCCTCGATCTCCGCCGCGGTGATCCATCCCGGGCGTAGCAGCGTCGGGGCGCCGCCGGAGAGGTCCACGATAGCGGACTCGATGCCGATCCTCGCCTCGCCGCCGTCCAGCACGCAGTCCACCGCGGCCCCGAATTCGCGCCGCACGTGCCCGGCGGTGGTGGCGGAGACGCGCCCGTGGCGGTTGGCGGAGGGCGCGGCGATGCCGCCGCCGAAGCGCGCGAGCAGTTGCTGCGCCACGGGGTGCGACGGCACGCGCAGCGCCACCGTGTCCTGGCCGCCGGTCACGACATCGCTCACGCTGGGAGAACGCTTGAGGATCACGGTCAACGGGCCCGGCCAGAATTTCCTGGCGAGCCTGCGCGCGCCCTCCGGGATCTCCCGCGCCCAGTTTGCGAGCTGCACCGCGTCCGCGAGGTGCACGATCACCGGGTGCGTCGCCGGGCGGCCCTTGGCATCGAAGATCTTCCGGACCGCTGCCGGACTCGAGGCGTCGGCGCCGAGGCCGTAGACCGTCTCGGTGGGAAAGGCGACCAGGCCGCCCGCGCGCAGCACGCCCACCGCCTGCTCGATATCGCGTTCGGTGGCCATCTCGTCACTGCTCGAACATGAGCATCAGGTACGCCAGGAACAGCAGCATGTGCACCGCGCCGAGCAGGACGTTGGTGCGAGGGCTGGCGAAGGTCAGCGTGCTCACCCCCAGCGTAAGCACCAGCAGTACCATGTTCGCGGCATCGAGCCCGAGGACGATAGTCCGGTCGGTCACGAAACCGATGACGAGCACCGCCGGGATGGTCAAGCTGATGGTCGCGAGCACCGAGCCGAGCAGTATGTTCACCGAGCGCTGGAGCTCGTTCGCAAGCGCCGCGCGCACCGCGCTCAGGGACTCCGGGGACAGCACCACGACCGCGACGAGGAATCCTCCCAGGGCGACAGGGGCGCGCAGCATGGTGATGCCGAGGTCGATCGGCACCGCGAGCTGCTTGGCCAGGATGACGAGGGGCAGCATGTACGCGAGCACCAGCGATGCGTGGAACGGGACCGACCGGAATCCAGGGCCGGCTGCAGGCTGCACGTCCGCCACATCCGGGGAATCAGGCGCCATGAAGTAGGCCCGGTGCCGCAGGTTCTGTATCGCCAGGAATACCCCGTAGAGCCCGACCGATATGACGATGAAGAAGACGGCCTGCGCCGGGGACAGCGTCGGACCCGGCGCCGCCTTGGTGAAGTTGGGCAGCACCATGCACAGCACGGCCAGCGGCACGATGACGGCGAGGAACGCATTCGCGCCCTGGAGGTTGTAGGTCTGCTCGTGATGGCGCAGGCCGCCCAGCACCAGCGACAGGCCCACCATTCCATTCATGACGATCATCACCACCGCGAACATCGCGTCGCGCGCGAGCGCGGGATTTCCCTGCCCCGTGTACATGAGTGCGACGATCATGGCGACTTCGATGCCGGTGACGGCGAGCGTCAGGATCAGCGTGCCGAGCGGCTCGCCGAGCTTCGCGGCCAGGAATTCCGCGTGGCGCACCACCGCGAAGGCTGACAGCAGGATGGCGGCGAACAGCCAGCACAGCACGACGGTGAACCAGGCCGGGTGGGAGAGGTCGGCCAGCCAGGACTCGCCGAAAGCCAGGAACAGTGCCGTCGTCGCGGCGCTGATGAATAGCGGCCATTCCCGGCGCATCGTCGCGTCTCAGCCCGCGAGCAGCTGCAGGACTTCGCGGTACTTGTCGGAGGTCTTCTTGAGGATGTCCGCGGGCAGCTTGGGCGCGGGAGGCTTCTTGTTCCACGGCTGGGTCTCGAGCCAGTCGCGCACAATCTGCTTGTCGAAGGAGGGCGGGCTGGTGCCGATGCGGTACTCCGCGGCAGGCCAGAATCGCGATGAATCCGGTGTCAGTGCTTCATCTATCAGGACCAGCCCGCCCTTATCGTCGGTGCCGAACTCGAACTTGGTGTCGGCAATGATGATGCCGCGGCCCGCGGCGTAATCGGCGGCCTCGGAATAGAGGCGGATCGAGGTGTCGCGCACCCGCGCGGCGAGCTCTTTCCCGACGATCTTCTCGGCCGCCTCGTAGGTGATGTTCTCGTCGTGCTGTCCCTGCGGCGCCTTCGACGCGGGCGTGAAGATCGGCTGCGGCAGTTTCTGCGCCTGCTTCAGCCCCGACGGCAGCTTGATGCCGCAGATCGCACCCGTCTGCTGATAGTCTTTCCAGCCCGAGCCAATGATGTAGCCGCGCACCACCGCCTCGATCAGCAGCGGCTTCAACTTTTTCACCACCATCGCGCGGCCGGCGACCTGCGGGCGGTCTTCCGCCCCCACCACGGATTCGGGCGCAACGCCCGTCAGGTGATTGGGGATGACGTGCGCGAGCTTCTTGAACCAGAAAAACGACATCTCGGTCAGCACGCGCCCTTTTTCCGGGATCGGGTCGGCCATGATCACGTCGAACGCCGACAGCCGGTCGGTCTGAATCACGAGCAGCCGGTCCGTCCCCACCGCATAGAGGTCGCGCACCTTGCCGCGGTGCAGGAACTTGAGGCTCTTCAGGTTCGATTCAAAGAGGGTGGAATGGTTGG
>JBGQGU010000422.1:0-3463 GCA_041497655.1 Gammaproteobacteria bacterium | reverse complement strand
TCCAGAGAGTGAGCATCAGCGTCCACAGCAGCAGCGAGCCTTCGTGGCTGCCCCAGGTCGCGGCGATGCGGTAGTGCAGCGGCAGCGCCGAGTTCGAGTTGGTCGCCACGTTCACGACCGAGAAATCATTGACGACGAACGAGTAGGCGAGAAATGCGAAGGCCAGCGCGACGAACACGAACTGGCCTTGCGCTGCTGGGCGCGCGACCGCCATCCAGGCTGCGTTGCCGGTCGCCGCGCCTGCGAGCGGCAGCGTGCCTTGCGCGAGCGCGAGGCACAGCGCGAGCGCCAGTGCGAATTGTCCGAGTTCGGGGATCATCGCTGCGGACCGCCGCCGGGGGCGGTCACCAGGGTCTGCGCCGCTTTGTTTGCCGTTTCGTGCGCGCGCTTCACTGCATCCGCGGCCTCCGGCGGCATGTAGTTCTCGTCGTGCTTCGCCAGCACCTCGCTCGCCCGGAACATTCCGTCCGCGCCGATGCGGCCTTGCGCCACGACGCCTTTGCCCTCGCGGAAGAGATCGGGCAGCACGCCGCGGTAGAGCACTGGCATGCTCTTCGCGGTGTCGGTGACGACGAAGCGCACCGTCACCCCGTCGGGCTGGCGCTTGACGCTCCCGGTCTCGACCAGCCCGCCGATACGGAAGGTCCGGCCTTGTGGCGCCTCGTTGGCCGCGACCTGGGACGGCGTGAAGAAGAACACGAGGTTCTGCTGGAAGGCGGTCAGGATCAACGCGGCGGCCGCCGCCAGCGCGGCCAGCCCGCCCGCCACCATCGCGATGCGTTTGTGGCGCGGCTTCACGGCCTCGCCCCCGCCGCAGGGGCGCCCACGAGCTTGAGCGCGTTGCGCCGTCTGACGAGCAGCATGATCACCTCCATGGCAATCAGACCGGCGGTCGCTCCGTACGATCCCCACACGTAGAGCGCGTAGCCCCCCATCGCGAAGAAGTCGGACCAGCTTGCCCAGCTCATGGCCTCACCGCATTCCGGTATTTCACGAGCCAGTCGGCGCCGCGCTCGCGCTCGAGGATGATGGAGCGCACCCGGTGCAGTGAGGCCGCGATGCCGTACATCCACGCGGCGAGCGCCATCAGGAGCATGCCCACGAGCATCGTCGCCGCCATGGTCGGCGCGCTGGTGAGGTTGACCGACGCGCCCTGGTGCAGCGTGTTCCACCATTTGACGGAATAGTAGATGATCGGGACGTTGACCACGCCGACTAGCGCGAGCACCGCGCCCGCCCGGTCGGCGCGGCGCGGCTCGTCGATCGCGGCCTGCAGCGCCATGAAGCCGAAGTAGAGGAAGAGCAGGATCAGCTCGGAAGTGAGGCGGCCGTCCCACACCCACCACGTGCCCCACGTCGGTTTTCCCCACAGCGCGCCGGTCCACAGCGCGACAAAGGTGAAGAGGGCCCCGGTCGGCGCGAGCGCGGTCGCCATCATGCCCGAGAGCCGGGTGTTGAACACCAGGCCCACGCCCGCCCAGAACGCCATCACCAGGTAAATGAACATGGACATCCACGCGGCGGCCACGTGGATGAAGATGATGCGGTAGGCGTCGCCCTGCTGGTGGTCGGTAGGCGCCAGGAAGAAGCCCACGTACAAACCCGCGACGCACAGCACCGCCGCCGCCCACGCGAACCACGGGATCATGGCTCCGGCGAGCGGGAAGAACGCCTGCGGGGAGGCGTACCTGAACCAGTTGATGTTGCCGATCACCAGCGTCGGCTGGCTCACGGATCGCTCCGACATGATCTGTGTCTTCAAAAACGCATCATCCCTTACGGCAGTTGAGTAGGCAACCCGCGGGCGATCGCTCATTCCGCGGATATGCGTAGCGATGCCGCGATTGCCCACGGCGTGAATGCCGCCGCGAGCACAAGCAGCGCCGCGAGCAGCAGGAAATGGGGCTGGGCGCTCAGCCCGGCGGCAGCCGCATCGAGCGCGCCCGCTCCGATGATCAGCACCGGAACGTAGAGCGGCAGCACCAGCAGCGCGAGCAGCACGCCCCCGCCGCGCAGGCCGAGCGTCAGCGCCGCGCCGATCGCCCCGATCAGGCTCAATACCGGCGTTCCGATCAGCAACGATAGTGCCAGCACGCCCAGCAGCGATTGATTCAGATCAAACTGAAGCGCCAGCACCGGGGCAATCAGCACCAGCGGCAGGCCGGACGTAAGCCAGTGCGCCGCGACCTTGCCCGCGACGATGAGGCCGAGGGGTGTGGGGCTCACCAGCATCTGCTCCAGCGTGCCGTCGGCGAAGTCGGCGGCGAACAGGCGCGCGAGCGCCAGCATGCAGGAGAGCAGCGCCGCGACCCAGATCACCCCCGGCGCGATGGCGCGCAGCAGGTTCGGCTCCGGCCCGATGCCGAGCGGAAACAGGCTGACGACGATGACGAAGAACAACAGCACGGTGGCGAGGTCGGCCCGCCGCCGCAGCGCCAGCAGCAGGTCGCGATGGATCACGGTGCGCAGGGTGGATAGCATGCGTTCAGCGATCGAGGTTGATGTCGGTCACGGACGGAGCGTTGATGCGCGCGTCCTGATGGGTGGTAAGCACCACCATGCCGCCGCGCGCGAGATGCTCGCCGGCGAGCGACTGCACCAGGTCGATCCCGGCGGCATCGAGCGCCGCGAACGGCTCGTCGAGTATCCACAGCGGCTGCGCCTCGCCCACCGCCAACCGCGCGAGCGCCGCCCGTCGCCGCTGACCCTGCGAGAGCACCCTTACCGGCAACCGTTCGCGCCCGGCGAGCCCGAAGCGCCCGAGCGCGGCATGCACCCGCTCGTGCGGCACCGTCAATCCCGCGATGCCACAGGCAAAGGCCAGGTTCTCCGTCGCGGTGAGATCGTCCTTGAGCGAGTTGGCGTGGCCGATGTAGAGGAGGTGCTCCCAGTATTCCTCGCGCAGCGCGCGGATGTCCTCACCCTTCCACCGTACTTCCCCGGCGGACGGCATCAGCAGTCCGCACAGGGCGCGCAACAGGCTCGTCTTGCCGGTGCCGTTGGCGCCGGTCACGCGCAGCAGCGCGCCGGGCGCGAGCGCGAAGCCGAGCCCGCTGAAAAGCGTCGTGTCGCTGCGTGTTGCCGCGAGGTCGCGTGCGTCGAGCATGGGATGGTGCGGGCCCGGCTATCCGCCGGAGCCGGGCGGGTGCGATGAGGTGCGCTAAGCTACCACAGAAGGGCGCCTCGCAAAAACGGCGGGGCCCGCAGGGTTGACCTAAATCAAGCTCGTCTGCCGGTTCCGAGGCTATCGTGAGGGGCGGAATCCAAGATGAACGAGATCCTCCTTTCTTCCGAGGAGCTGGGCGCGCCCCTCAAGTTCCTGACGAGCCTGGCGATAGGCCTGCTGCTCGGGTTGCAGCGCGAGCGCACCCCGAGCGCGAAGGCGGGGCTGCGCACTTTCGCCCTGGTCGCGCTGTTCGGGACGGCGTCGGGCCTGATCGCCGACGCCGCGGAGAGCACCTGG
>JBGQGU010000421.1:0-3465 GCA_041497655.1 Gammaproteobacteria bacterium | reverse complement strand
TTTTCCGAGCTGCTGTAGTACTGCTCGAAAGGCGCGTAGCCGGGGGCGACCAGGATCGTCAACGTGCGGGACTTGCCGAGCGCGTGGCGCGCCGATCCGAAGTCGAGCAGCACGGGACTTCCGTCCGTGCGGATGTGGATGTTGTCCGGCTTGATGTCGCGGTGGATGAAGCCGGCGCTGTGGACCAGCTCCAGGCCGTCGAGGATCGGCAGCAGGACGCGCAGCAGGTCTTTCTCGGGCAGGGTCCCGCCCCGATCGAGCAATGCGCCGAAGTTTTCGCCCTCCTCGAACCGCATCACCATGTAAGCGGTGCCGTTGAACTCGAACACGGAATGCACGCGCACGATATTCGGGTGGTCGAAGCGCGCCAGCGTGCGCGCTTCCTGGATGAATCGATCCAGCCCCCACCGGTAGCGCTCGCGCTGCCCGTCGCTGCGGGACCGTACCGTCGAATCCGGGCGGCGCGCCACTACTTCCACCGGCAGGTATTCCTTGATGGCGACGAGCTGGTCGAGATTGGTGTCCCGGGCGAGATAAGTGATGCCGAACCCGCCCTGGCCGAGCACCCGCTCGAACGTGTACCAGTGCATTCGGTACTGCGGCGGCAGCGCGTCGGGATAGGCCTGCTCAGTCATGGAGACACCCCATGCGGGGGCGTTAACGACATCGATGCGCCTCGGGGGGCGCGGCCATTCGTCAATCATACAACAGTCGGTTCGGCCCCCATCAAAGGGATCCCGCGCCACCCTTGCCCCTAGGAGTTTGTCGGACTTGGAGTCGACAAACTCCTTAGGCAAAACCGCCCGCTGGAATACGACGATCAAGGGCCATTGAAACATGGAGGCGACCCCATCTTCGTCGCGAATCGCGGGCTCAGAGCACTTGTTCTATTACATTTCATGTTGGATCTTCGGGCGGTTTTGCTTTTAGCAGCCTGTCGGGGCGTCAAGTCCGACAGGCTGCTAGGGCGCATCCGGGCGCTACGTCCGCGCCGCGGCGCCATCTGTAAGTAATCCGTAACCAACCTGTAGGCCATTCGCAACCCACCGTGCGCCAGGATGGCCGCCATCGACGCAAGATTCGAACCGGATGCGATATTCATGGCGGCCCACCCTCACCTTCCCTTCCGCTCGCTCGGGTTGACCCAGCTCGCGACGACGGGTGCGCTGGTGCTGTTCACGATCGCCGTGCTGTCAGAAGCCGCGCGGACGCTCGGCGTTATCGATATGAACACCCAGCTCATCCGGGTGTTTTTTGTCCTGATCACAGTCCTCGCAGCCGGCGTGGCGGTGGTCGAGCACTACGTGGCGAAGACCCGCGAGCTGGAGCACATGAATACGGAGCTGGAACGCAGGGTTGCGGAAAAGGCGCGGGAAATCGAGCGCGACCATGCACGCTTGGATGAGGCGAAGCGCGAACGGGCGCTGATCTGCGAACGCCAGCGAATCCTGGCCGACATTCACGACGGAATGGGAGCGAGCCTGGTTGGACTCCTGCGCTACGTGCAGTCGGGAAAAACCGACTCGGAGGAGCTCGAGCATCGCGTCAGGACGGCGCTTCAGGAGATGCGCATCGCCATCGATGCGCTCGAGCCCGCCGAGGGCGACCTCGCCGCCGTGCTCGGCACGCTGCGCTACCGTCTCGAGCCTTTGATGGCGTCAACCGGGGTGCGCTTCGCCTGGGATGTCGCGGAGCTTCCGTGCGTCGAGGCGCTCGATTCCTCCGCGGTATTCGCGATCCAGCGCATCGTGCTCGAAGCGATCGCCAACGCGCTCAAGCACTCCAACGCGCGGCAGATCAGGCTCACTTTGCGCGCCCTGAATGCGGAAAGCGTGGAAATCCGGATCGAGGACGATGGCGGGGGTTTTGATGTCGGGCGCCCGGCCGCCGGTCTGGGTCTCAGCAACATGCGTGCGCGTGCGCAACGGCTGGGAGCGCAGGTCAGCTTCCTGTCGCAATCCGGTCGCGGAACTACGGTGAGCCTGACACTTCCGCGCAGGCTTGAAGCCGCCCATGCCGGTTCCGCAGCAGACGCGACGTTCCGCAGAACCTCGCCTGTACCTTTGACGCCAGTCTGAGCGCCGCTCGGCGAGATCGGCGCGCGAGCATTGCCGCGATTCACTCGTCCTTGTTCCGGTCGAGCAAGTGAAGATCGGCGGCTCGAGTCACGGCGGCTGCAGCCGAGTGGACGGCAAGCTTGCGGTAGCTGTTCTTGATGTGGCTCGTCACCGTATGCACCGAAATGCCGAGCCGCTCACCAATTTCGGCATACATGTAGCCGCGGGAGAGCAACCGCAGCACGTCGGCCTCGCGCACAGTCAAAGTGGAAGGAACATTCTCGTCCGCGTTTCCATCGCGCTTCCTCGCCGCCGGAGCCGCGCCCGTCGATGCGCGCATGCGGGTCAGCACCATCCGCGCGATGCCGGGGCTCATCGGAGAGCCGCCGGCGCGAAGTTCGAGCACCCGGGACACCAGGTCTGCATCGCTGCAATCCTTCAGCACGTAACCCGTGGCACCCGCTTCGATGCTGGCGATGACATTGCGCTCGTCGCCGAACACAGTGATCACCATGATGTCGCACGCGGGAAGGGTGCGCTTCGCGAAGCGGATGACTTCGGTGCCGTGGATATCGGGCAGCCCCAGGTCCACGAGCAGGACATCGGGCGATACCTCCGGCAGGCGCGCAATCGCTTCGCGCCCGGAGCGCGCCTTCTCTGCGACTCTCGTGCGCGGGTCGCGCACCAGCGCCCCGGCAAAGCGCTCCAGGTTGCCGAAATCGTCCTCGACGATCATCACGCGCACGACCGTGTTTTCTCGCTCGGCCATATCCCTAGGAGTTTGTCGGACTTAGGTCGGACAAACTCCTTATGCAAAACCGCCCGCACGATAACGGGAGTAAATGACAGTGAAATCCTTATATCCAGCCTACGCGCCTGCCCATCGGAGGCCAATCAGGGTCGTTACCCTGGCTTTCATTCGAAATTCACGGGCGGTTTTGCTGTTAGCAGCCTGTCGGACACCTAAGTCCGACAGGCTGCTAACAATGGCAAATCCGTCAATCCGCCCGCCTGCAACCCCCATCGTATCCCGAGGCCGGTCCGGGCTGTATCCCACGAACATGGGAGGGTAAGTGGAATCCCATCCAAGTAACTGATCCGACGTCGAATCTAACTGTAAGCGTTCTGTTACCCATCGGTAAGCGATCTGGAAGCACCGCCGTCGCAGCATGTCCCCACAGCCGCGGATAACCCGCTGCGGCCAACAGCGCAGGAGGGACACATGAGGAACAGGACCGACAACCGCCGCACCGCTACACGCGAGCTGCCGCGCGACGCACGCGCGGAGGAAATCCTCGAGTTTGTTTACAACGACGAGGTCGAAGCACTCTGCAACGAGGACGTCGTGCTGAGCCACCAGAGCGCCATGCCGGCAATCCAGGAATTCCTGCAAGAGATGCATGAGCTC
>JBGQGU010000420.1:0-3475 GCA_041497655.1 Gammaproteobacteria bacterium | reverse complement strand
GGCGAGAGCGTGCTCGAGTTCAACGGGGCGAAGCAGGCTGAATTGCTGCTCTTCGATCTCCCATGAATCGCCAGCCGGCCATCTTTGTTTCGCACGGTTCGCCGACGCTGCCGCTCGAGAAAGGCGCGGCAACCGATTTCCTGCGCCAGCTTGGACCTTCGCTCGGGCGGCCCGAGGCGATCCTGGTAGTTTCAGCGCACTGGGATACCACGCGGCCGGCCGTGAGCGCGGCCGAGCATCCGGAAACGATATACGACTTCTACGGCTTTCCTCCCGAACTCTACCGGCTGCGCTACCCCGCTCCGGGCGCGCCCGGGCTGGCAAAGCGCGCCGCCGGGCTGCTCGCGGATGCCGGCATGCAGCCGCAGGTTGACCCGCAGCGCGGCCTCGACCATGGTGCCTGGACTTCGCTCATGCTGATGTACCCGCAAGCGGATATCCCGGTGACGCAGCTCTCGATCCAGTCGCGGCTCGGCCCGGCGCATCACGTGCGCCTCGGCGAGGCGCTGCGCCCGTTGCGCGAGGAGGGCGTGCTGATATTCGCTTCGGGCGGCGCCACCCACAACCTGCGCGAGCTGCGGCACCAGCGGGGCAACCCGGAGCCGCAGCCGTGGGTCGTCGAGTTCAACGAGTGGCTGGCCCAGGCAGTCCTGTCGCAGCGCACCGACGATCTTGTCGGCTACCGCAACAAGGCGCCGCACGCGGTGCGCAACCATCCTACCGACGAGCATCTGATTCCGCTGTTCGTCGCCCTCGGCGCGGGCGGTCCCGGCGGCGCTACGCAACGCCTGCACTCGAGCATCGAGTCGGGGGTGATCAGCATGGACGCATACAGATTCGACTGAGCAATGAGCTGTCAGCCGCCAGCCGTCAGCTTGAACCTTATTAACCACGTCTGGCCTTACGCCGATAGCTGATAGCTCATAGCTGATAGCTGATAGGAGGCGCCCATTGGAGGAGATGACCCGGCTACTGGCGCAATACGGCCTCGCGCTCGTATTCGTCAACGTATTGATACACCAGGCGGGTATCCCGGTGCCGGCGGTGCCGCTGCTCATCGTCACCGGCACGCTGGTGCAGCAGGGCCAGCTTTCGCTGGCGCTGCTGCTGGGGGTGGTGGTGTTCGCATCGCTCCTCGCCGACATACCGTGGTTCTACGCGGGGCGCCGCTTTGGTTATCCGATATTGAACGCGCTGTGCCGCGTCGCGATCGAGCCCGACTCGTGCGTGAAGCGGACGGAGAACATATTTGAACGGTGGGGCGCGCCGTCGCTCCTGGTCGCCAAGTTTATCCCGGGTTTTTCAATGGTCGCACCACCGCTTGCCGGGACGATGCGGCTTGCCTTTGTGCCGTTCGTCGCGTACAGCGCGGCCGGCGCGGCGATCTGGGCGGGCGTTGCAATCGGCGCCGGCATGGTTTTCCACTCCGAGGTGGACCGGGCGCTGGCATGGCTCGGGGAAATGGGTATAGGCGCGCTGACGGCGATCGCCTCGATCCTCATCTTCTATGTGACGATGAAGTGGATCGAGCGCTGGATGTTCATCAGGGTGCTGCGGCTCGCGCGGATCTCGGTGGACGAACTGGACGAGCTCATGCAGCACGAGGATCGGCCGGTCATACTCGATGTACGTTCGCAGACGGCGCGCAGGCTCGACCCGCGCCGCATTCCCGGCGCGATCGCAGTGGACTTCAACGAGCCGGAGCGCGCGCTGCCCCCGGTGGTCCCCGACCGGGAGATCGTCGTTTACTGTACGTGACCCAACGAAGCGAGCGCGGCGCGTGTCGCCCGCCTGCTGATGGACAAGGGGTTTCGCAAGGTGCGCCCGCTCGCCGGCGGGCTCGAGGCCTGGCTTGAAGCGGGCAAACCGTTCGAGGTGTTACCCGGGGAGGACGGCACGGTCGTCGCGTTGGAGGTCCGCGGAGCGCGAAGCCGGTGAGCAGACGGTGCGCCGGGTTCGATTCCGCGGCGCGCCCCGGCCGATTATCTGGTAGAGTCCGCTGCGAAAATTGAGGCGACCTTAATCATGACGAGGGAGGTAATGTGCTGAAGAAAGACGCAACAACGAGTGTCCCCATCCATGACCTGCTGGCGCGCCGCTGGAGCCCGCGCGCCTTTGATCCGAAGCGGCCCGTGTCGCGCGAGCAGCTGAAAGTGCTGCTCGAAGCGGGGCGCTGGGCGCCGTCCTGCAACGGCGACGAGCCGTGGCGTTATCTCATCTGGGACAAGGGCCGCGATCCGCAGGGCTGGCAGAAGGCCTTCGAGTGCCTTTCGGAAAACAACAAGAAGTGGGTCAAGAACGTGCCATTGCTGATGCTGTCCTGTGCCGGCTCGGTCTTTGGAGCCACCGGCAAGCCCAACCGCTGGACGCAGCACGATACCGGCGCGGCCAGTGTCTCGATGGCGCTGCAGGCGGTCGCGCTGGGACTGATCGTGCACCAGATGGGCGGCTGGGACGTCGAGAAGGCGCGCGCCGCGTTCAACATCCCGGCGGATTACACGCCGATGGCGATGATCGCGGTCGGCTACCAGGCCGAGCCTGACACGATCGACGATCCCGAGGTCAAGAAGAAGGAGCTCACGCCGCGCGCGAGAAAACCGCTCGCGGAACGGTTTTTTGAGGGCGGCTGGGGCAAGGGCATCGCCGCCTGAGCCGAAGGCCGGCGGCGGAAGGCAAAAGGCAAAAGGCAAAAGGCAAATGAGACCTGCTTGCTGCTTCATCCTTAGACACGCCGTTACTCATCACCCATCACCCATCACTCATCACGGATGTTTGAAGCTTTCGTCCACGCGATCTTCTGGCCGTTCTTCCTCGGCGGGCTGGTGGGCCTCATGTCCATCAGCAATCCGCTGTCGAAGATCCCGCTGTTCGTCTCCCTGACCGGGGAGATGTCGGAACGCGAGCGCCGGGTTACGGCACGCAAAGCCTGCCTGTACGGCTTCGCCATATTGACCTTCACGTTGTTCTTCGGGGTGTTCATCCTGGAGGCCTTCGGCATCTCGTACGGAGCGTTGCGCATCGCTGGGGGCCTGACCGTCGCGCTGCTCGGCTATCGCATGCTATTCGGCTACGGCTACGCCGGGCTGACGGTCAAGGGCGGGAAGGGCAATATCGCTGTGTTCCCGCTGGCTCTGCCGGCCATCAGCGGGCCGGGCGCGATCGCGGTGGTGATCGGCATTTCGACCGAGATCGCCGAGTTGAAGACGGCGGCGTTCAAGGCGGTCGCCTACGGGGCAACCGTGAGCAGCATCGTCCTCACCTGCATCATGATCTGGCTCACGCTCCGGTCGGCGCGCTTCATTTCGAAGGTGACCGGCCCTGACGCGATGGAGGCAACGACCCGCCTGATGGGCTTCCTGCTGGTGTGCATCGGCGTGCCGTTCGTCGCCGCCGGCGAGCGGACCTTCATTGCCGGCCAGTAGTGGCCGGAAAGGCGTGATGAGTGATGGGTGATAGGTGATAGGTGATAGGTGAT
>JBGQGU010000419.1:0-3492 GCA_041497655.1 Gammaproteobacteria bacterium | reverse complement strand
TCCGTCGAAGTCGCTGCTATAGGCCTGTCCGAATGACTGCCTTCTGCGAGAGATTCCGCCGCCGACAAACTGAAGCCGGCCGTCAGGCTCCGCAACACCATGCAGTCGGAACGACCCGGGCTGGTCACGCTCGCCATACTGAACGATAAACGTATCGTCGGTAACCGAAAACCGAACATTGGGGTTGAAAGCAGACAGTTCCCCGGAAGCTGGGCAGGAGAACGCCGCCGCCCATCGCCCCGCGTATCGGCGCGAGGGGATCGACGTGGGCGTTTGCTTCTCTACCCGTGTGCGCGGAGCTTCCGCGGTCACCGGCGCGGTCCTGGGCGCCTCCGGCGGTTTCACCGCTGCCGCGGCTTTCGCATCGGCCTCCGCCGTACGCCTTGTCTCAGACGCCCGTGCGAGTTCTGCATCCGCCTTGCGTCGGGTGCCCTCGGCCTCGGCGCGCGCCCGCGCGAGCTCCGCCTCCGCGCGGGCCCGCGTCTCAGCAGCACGCTGCTCCTCCAGCGCCCGCTTCGCCTGAGCCGCCGTCGCGGCTTCGGCCTCAGCTCGTTGATTTGCTTGCTTTGCTTCGGCGCGCGCTTTGGCGAGATCCGCCTCCATTCTTGCCCGTTCATCCGCTGCCGGCGCCGGAACTCCGGCGCGCTCCGCCTGCCGTGATACGGGCAGCAAATCGAAGTACCAGGCAAGCACGGCGGCAACAACAATCGCCGCAAGCGCGCCCGCGAGCCATGTGGCGGTGCCCGGGCGAGACGTCTGCATGGCGCTCGCTCCGGGCGCACTCCGGCTTTCCCGATCGACGCGGTAGACGTGGATCGGGCGCTGGATGTTCTTGAGCGACTGGTCGCCGATGTCGACGAAACCCAGATCGAGCTTGCCCGAGATCTGATCGTAGATGCTCGACGAGACGCAGATGCCTCCGGGCTCGGCGATGCTCTCGAGCCGCGCCGCAACGTTGACGCCGTCACCGAGCAGGTCCTCGCCCTTGGCCATCACGTCGCCGAGATTAACGCCGATCCGGAACTGCAGGCGCTGGTCCTCGGGCAGGCTGTCGTTGCGGGTCTTCAGCGCGTCCTGGATTTCCACCGCGCAGCGCACCGCCTCGACCGGGCTCGCGAACTCGGCGAGCACGCTGTCCCCCGCGGTGCTGATGATGCGCCCCTCGTGGAATTCGATGATGCCGTCGATCACCGCGCGGTGCGCCGAGAGGATCTTCATCGTCCCCTCTTCGTTGGCGCCCATCAACCGGCTGTAGCCGACGGCGTCGGCCGCGAGGATCGCGGCAAGCTTGCGTTTGAGGGGGCTGGCGGCCATGGCGAGCTCGATGAACCGGGAAAGCTATCGCACGCCCGCCGCCCGACACGGCCTGGCGCGCCTGACCGCCCTGGCCGGGACGATGATTCGGATGAAGGTGGGTCGATTCGGGCCCATGCCGCGGAAATTAGGGGGGAACGCCGCTAGAAACCCAGCCCAGACTTTAGCCTCCGCCGGGGCCGAACGCAAATAATCCGGTGCCGGGCGATGCTCCTTGGCATGGAATCCGGGGCAACAGCAGCCGCGAACTCTTCGCTCGTCTCCCGCTCGAGTAGAATTAGATCCACGGTCGGATCTACGCGTACGTGTTTGACGTGTACATTGGAACGGGACGAATCACGACTCACGCTGCTCCGGATGAATGACGACACGCTGATCAAGATCAAGTACCTCAGGTTCTCCTACGGACAGAACCTGGTCCTCAAGGGCATTGACCTCGAGGTGCCGCGCGGCAAGGTGGTCGCGATCCTCGGCGCGAGCGGCTGCGGCAAGAGCACGCTGCTGCGCTTGATCGGCGGGCAGTTGAAGCCCCGCGGCGGCTACGTGGAAGTGGAAGGCCGGGTCGTGCGCGACATGAAGGACGACGAGCTGTACCGCATGCGCCGCAAGATGGGCATGATGTTCCAGAAGAGCGGGCTCTTCACGGACCTCTCGACCTTCGAGAACATCGCCTTTCCCATGCGCGAGCGCACGAATCTGCCGGAGCCGGTGATCCGCGACCTGGTGATGATGAAGCTGCACGCCGTGGGGCTGCGCGGCGCCCATAAGCTGATGCCGAACGAGCTGTCGGGCGGGATGCAGCGGCGCGTCGCGCTGGCGCGCGCGATCGCGCTCGACCCCAAGCTCGTCATGTACGACGAGCCGTTCGCCGGGCTCGACCCGATCTCGCTCAAGGTGATCTCGAATCTGATCCGGCGCCTGAACGACGCGCTGGGCGTGACCTCCATCGTCGTGACCTACGACGTGGTGGAATCGCTCAAGATCGCGGACTACGTCTACTTCATCGCCGACGGCGTCGTCGCCGCCCGCGGCACCATCGAGGAAGTGAACGCCTCGAAGGACCCCTTCGTGCGCCAGTTTGTGGACTGCCTGCCCGACGGCCCGGTGGCGTTCCACTACCCCGGCCCGGACATCCGCAAGGACCTGCGCCTCGGCCCCTCGTAACTACGTTACGAGGTGACGAGAACACGAAACACCGTCACTCCGTCAATGCGTCACCGGCCCTCGGCGATCATCCCTGCTTGAAGAACAGCTCATACAGCGTGAGCAGGATTTCCACCACGATCAGGATGACGATGTAGAGCTCGAGGCGCAGCGAATGGCGGCTTTGCTGAAGCTGGAGCAGGGTCTGCGCGGTGTTGGAGATGAGGTTGAGCTTGCGCTCGAGCAGGGCGTGGCGTTCCTTGATCTCGAACTCGTCCTCCAGGCGGAGGAACAGCCCCTCCAGGTCGGGCCGGTCCCACAGCAACTCCGGCTTCTCGCCCACTTCCGCGACACCGGCCATCAGTTGTCCCGAGAGCAGCATGGCGCCGATTTGCTTCGCGAGATCCTTCGCGCGCGCGCCGATTCGGCCCGTCCGCTGCAGCTCGGAGGCGAGCGGCTCGACGAGCTCGAAGGCCCCGGCGATCCTGGCTTCATACCAGGCCAGCGTCACGCTCTTCGAGAGAATGTCGGCGATCACCTGGAGCCGCTCGACCTCATCGCTCGCGACGACAACCTTGTCGTCGTGCACGCCCTCCCGCGCCCGCAGATCGATGTGGATCTCTATGTCTTCGGTCTCGGGCGTGGCGAGAGCGCTGCTCAGTGCGCTCCCGCTCTGGGCGAGGAAATCGGCCTGCTCAGCCTCCGTCGTGTCGAAGAACACGACGACGCCGTAACGGAACAGAACCGCCACCCCGCCTCCCGGCACCGACACCGCGAGTGGATTGGACGCGAGCCGTTTGTCAACCTTCCAGCCGCGTAGATCAATGCGCTCCGCGACCCGTACCGCACGCGCTCTAAAATCGGGACGATAGGACATGTTCAGAGAGAAGCCGGCGAATACTCTGAAGAGATATTAGCAGCACCCCCAATCTACAGCGACCTCGTTCAACGGCGACGTTCACAGTCTCAGCTCGCCTTGCGCTTCGCCGTCGTAAACCAACGTTCCGTCACGCAGGCGCACGAGGGGGTTAAGGC
>JBGQGU010000418.1:0-3498 GCA_041497655.1 Gammaproteobacteria bacterium | reverse complement strand
GCCGTGGGAACGATCATTGACAGCCGGCAGGTCGCCTCGACTCCCGCGACGATGCCGAGAAGCGCCGCGCGGCCGTCGCGTCCGAAGCGCTCGCACGCGGCGAGCACCGCGGGAATGACTGCCGCGCGCGAATGGACGGGCCCGCCCTCGAAGGTGTCGTCGAAGTCCTCGCCGTGCGCGGCGGTGCCGTTGATCAGCGCCGCGGTCCCGGCGTCGTAGGTCGCGGCGCGGCCGATCGCCGTGCAGCCGCCGCCCGTGTCCACGGCAGCGACGAGCGCCTTCATGTAATCGGCGTCGCGAGCCGCTACGCAGAGCCCGACAACGTCTATCAGCAGTTGCTCGGTGCGCTCGCGCACCGCCGCTGGAATCGCCTCCGGGCGAAGCGCGACGGTCTTCTCAGCAAGGATTTCCGCGACCGACTGTTCACCCGTCACTCGTCACCCGTCACTCGACACTCGTCACCAGCTAGCGCACGACCTTGACGCCGCCTTCTCTCAGGATGGCGCGCGTAGTCTCGGAGTACTGATCTATGAACTTGTTCAACTCGGCGCTGCGCTGGAACCCGTCCTCGAAGAGACTGTCCTCGAGAATTTTCCTCCAGCTCGGCGTCTTCACGAACTTCGCGAACAGATCCTCCCAGTAGGCGACGGCCTCCGCGGGGATTCCCGGCGGCGCGACGATGCCCCGCGGCTGCGGCACGTTGGAGACGTCGAAGCCCGCCTCCTTGAGGGTCGGCGCGTCGGGGAACGCCGCCAGCCGCTTTTCCGAGATCGCCGCCAGGACCCGCATGTTACCGGCGCGGATGTGCTCGCCTGCCTCCTGCGGCTCGATCAACATGATGTTGACGTGTCCGCCGAGCAGCGCCGCGATGCGCTCGCCGCCGCCGGGAAACGAGATGTAGGTCCAGCTCGCGCCGGTATTCTTCATCAGGAGCTGGCGCACCAGCCAGTCGCGGGCGCCGATCGAGCCCGCCGACTGCTTAAGCTGACCGGGGTTCTGCTTCGCTGCGTCGATGAAATCCCTGAGAGTCTTGTACGGCGCATCGCTCTTCACCACGAGCATCGCCGGCTCGAGCACCAGCCGCACCAGCGGGGTGAGATCCTTCAACGTGATGTTCGCTTCCGCTCTCATGATCGGGTTGGTGAACCACAGGCCGGTGAACACGGCTATGGTGTGGGCTTCGCCTTTCTTTTCTACGAGGTAGGACATCGCAGTGTGCCCGCCACCGCCGGTCTTGTTGACGATCTGCATGCGCACCGGCATCAGCTTTTCCTTCTCCATCGCGCCCGCGATGGCGCGCGCCAGCACATCGCCCCCGCCGCCGGGCCCGGTGTGGGTGACAAACTCGATCGGTTTGCCGGGCTTGAACCCCTGAGCGGCAATAGGCGATGCCATTGCCGCTAACATGAGGGCAAAAACAAACAATGTGGTCTGCATGCCTCCTCCTTGTCGATTATTCGTCCACGCGAGCATTCCGCTCCCTTTACCGCCCACCGCTGACCGCTTCTAACCGATCGCCTTGACGCGCCAGGCGTTGGCCTTCTTGAACAGCGGCGCAACCAGGATCACCACCGCCAAGAATAGCATCGTAGCCGAAATCGGTCTGGACACGAGTATGGAGAGGTCGCCCTGCGACATCATCAGCGACTGGCGCAGCGCCCGCTCCATGTTGTCGCCCAGCACCAGCCCGAGTATGAGGGGCGCAGCCGGGTAGTCGAGCTTGCGCATCGCGTAGCCGAGCAGCCCGAACGCGGCCAGCATCCACGTATCGAACAGGCTGCTCGAGACGCTGTAAACGCCGACGATCGAGATGCCGAAGATGATCGGATACAGAACGTACACCGGCAGCCTCAGGATCTGCGCGAACAGCGGCACCAGCGGCAGGTTCAGCACCAGCAGCATGACGTTGCCGATGTACATGCTGGCGACCAGCCCCCAGAACAGCGTCGGGTTGTCCTGGATCATCAGCGGGCCGGGCCTGAGCCCCCACAGGATGAAGGCCGCCAGCAGGATCGCGGTGGTGCCCGAACCCGGGATGCCCAGCGTGAGCAGCGGCACCATCGCGCCGCCGGTCTCCGAGTTGTTGGCGCCCTCCGGCGCCGCGACGCCTTCCGGCACGCCGGTACCGAATTTCTCCGGGTGCTTCGACACCGCTTTTTCCACGCCGTAGGAGATGAAGGAAGCGATGGTCGAGCCGGCGCCGGGCAGCACCCCGATCAGGAATCCGATCACCGAGCCATTCAGGAACGCGAAGCGGCAGGCCTTGAGCTCTTCGGCGTTCGGCAGCAGGTTGCGCAACCCCTTCGGCACCGGCAGCATCTGCCCGCCTTCGCGCGCCTCCATGTTGCCGAGCACTTCGCCGAGGGCGAATATGCCGATCGCCACGACCACGAAGTCTATGCCGTCGAGCATCTCCGCGTTGCCGAAAGTGAAGCGCGAGGTCGAGGTGAAGAGATCGGTGCCCATGCCCGCGATCCACAATCCGATCAGCATCGCGAGCAGCGCTTTGGTCATCGACTTGCCGGCCAGCAAAACCACCATGGCGAGCCCCAGGAACATCAGCGCGAAATATTCGGGCGAGCTGAATGAGAGCGCGAACCTGGCGAGCGGCGGCGCGACCAGCATCAGCGCCAGTACGCCGAAGGTGCCGGCGATGAAGGAGGCGATGGCGGCAATACCGAGCGCCGCGCCGGCGCGGCCGCGCTTCGCCATCGCGTAGCCGTCGAAGCAAGTGACCACCGAGGATGACTCTCCCGGCACATTGAGCAGGATCGACGTCGTCGAGCCGCCGTACTTGGCGCCGTAATAGATCCCCGCGAGCATGATGACCGCGCTGGTGGGGTTCATCTGGAAGGTGAGCGGTAGCAGCATGGCGATGGTGGCGGGCGGTCCCAGTCCCGGCAGCACGCCGACCACCGTGCCCAAGAAACAGCCGGCAAAGCACCAGAAGAGGTTCACCGGCGTCAGCGCGACGGCGAACCCGTGGAACATGCCGCTGATGACGTCCATCAGAATTCGTGACTCGTTTCTCGTTACTCGTGACTGGTGACTTCTGCCTTCATCCTTCCACCCTCTGCCTTCATCCTTCTGCCTTCCGCCTTGTTAGAAGCCCAGCACACCCGCCGGCAGGCTCACGTTGAGCGCTAGCGGAAACACGAGGTAGAAGCCGAGCGCGGTTCCGGCGGCTACCGCGAGCGCCACCTTCAGTGGACGGCGGTACATAACCGCAACCACGAACAGCGTCATCAGCCCGAAGCTCAGCAGGAATCCGAGCACCTTGAGCAGCGCAATGCAGGCGGCGAAAGCCGCCCATGTCGTGAGCGCACGCCCGAGTTCACGCCAGTTGACGCGCCCGCCTGACTCCGGCGCCGCGCTGCGCCGCACGCTCCAGCCGATCAGCAGCAGCGATAACACCAACATGGCGATCCCGTACCACATCGGGAAGAAACCCGGCCCCGGCCCGTCCGGGCCGAGGTATTCCCAGCCACGCGCCTCGAT
>JBGQGU010000417.1:0-3511 GCA_041497655.1 Gammaproteobacteria bacterium | reverse complement strand
GCACAGGCGGACGGCGGCTTCCGCGTCGAAATCGAAACGGCGCATCCAGGGCTGCCGCTCCATGATCTCGCGCAGCGGCGCGATGGGATAGACGCGGAACCCATAGAGTGAATCGCCGATTCCCGCTCCCAGTGTTTCCAGCTCCGCGCACCAGTTGGAGAGCTTGCGCCCGTACACGCGCACGCGCGGCGCGCTCGCGTCGAACACCGGCAGCCCGAGGATCAGCGCCTCCGGGTTGGCCGCGGACGCTGCCATGAATTCGTGGATCTTGTCGGTGGGGTGCTGTCCGTCGGCGTCCAGCGTCATGGCGTGCGTATAGCCCGCCGCGTCGGCTTCGCGCAGGCCATGCAATATCGCTGCGCCCTTGCCCTGGTTGCGCGGTAATGCCAGCACCCGGATATCCGTATCGTCCCGCGCCAGGGCTTGCAGCGCTTCCAGGGTGCCGTCGGTGCTCCCGTCCACCACGACCCAGACTGGCTGCCAGATCCGCCTGACGTCCCACACGGTTTGCAGGACCTTGCCGCCGGTGTTGTAGCTCGGGATGAGGACGAGGTGCGTGCGCGACGGGGTGCTCATGTTAGGGACTCTATGGGCTCTTGTTCGTTTCGACTTTGATCTTGGACTCGCCGACGATCCAGGCGACGGCAACGCCGGCCGCGAAGTACTGGTTGGTTTTCACGAGCGGGCTGTCGGCAAAGACCGCGCTATTCAGAGTATCCCATTTGGCGAAGCCGCCGATCCAGACCTCCCGATAACGCTTGCTGAGAGCGGCGATGAACTGGGTGCCGGCGTAGCCGCCACTCGCATTGTACGCAGGTCTGCCCGCGGTGGCGAAGGCCGGGTCGACGCCGTAGAAATACTGGTTGTAACGCCGGTCGGAAAACACCGGCCCGGCGAGCATGCCGAGTTTCCATCCCCCTTGGCCCAGCGCATCGCGCAGATCCAGGTTCAGGTTCGGCTGAAATACCCAGCCCGTGAAATGCACGCGCGAAAAGTCCGACGCGAGTGCGGCGCGCGCCGGCAGGCGCAGCTCGAGCCGGGCCTTGCGGTCGTCCGTCTGCAGCAGGAGTAAGTTGAGCGAGGGGCCGATCTCCAGCGTGGCATCCAGGTCGGGCATGCCCCGCCTCGCCTCGTTCTCGCTGCTCTCCACGGGGGGCGTGCCGCTCACGCTGGCGTCGAGCTCGACCCTTCCGGTCTTGAAGAACAGGCCGCGTATCCTGCGCTCGTCCGCCTGAAGGAACTCGCCGCGGTAGACCAGGTACGGGAACGGCAGCACCCAGGACCGCCGCTCGTCCGAGCCCCGATAATCCGGGAAGCTGATGACTGTTGCGCCGGCGCCGGCCTCCCACAGCGGGAGCTGCTCGGCCCGCACGCCGGTTGCCGCGCCGGAAAATACGAGGGCGCCATGGAGCAGCGCGGGCGCCGCTGCGGAGAATGCCGTGCGTAACGCGCCGATCACGCCCTCCGGCACCTGAGCAAGGTGTGGTACAGACCAACCTGATCGCGTTCTTCAATCAGCTCGAGGCCGCTCTCGTCGAGACAGCGCATGATGTCGGCCGAATGATACATTTGGCTGTTGCCGTTGGCGATGCAGGCGAAATAAAGAGAGGTCTGTTGCAAGCAGAAGGCGGCGGTTTCGTTTGGCTGCCGGTCCCAGAAGAGTTCGAGAATATACAGTGTGCCGCCGGAGGTCAGGGACCGGGCCACGCGTCGCAGGATGGACACGATTTCGCTCTGCGAAAAACAGTCAAGAAACTGGCTCATCCAGACAGCGTCGAATCCTTCGGGAAACGGTTTCGATTCATCCAGCGCGTCAATCGCGAAAAAATCCACGCGGTGTTCCAGGCGGTTCTTATGGATCGTCTCCCTGGCAAACTCCAGTTGTTGCGGCAGATCGGCGATGGTGATTCGCGTGTCCGGATCGAATCTCGCGCACTGGACAGCCCATTTGCCGGTATTTCCACCGACGTCGAGCAACCGCTTCGGATGATCGGCAAACACCAGCGGTAATGCGGCGGGAAACGCCATGTCGGAGTAGTAATGATCAAAAGCCAGCCAGCTCTTGCGCGCCTGCGGCGTCAGGGAGGACAAACCTTCGTAAAACGTTTTCCAGTCACCCAGGGTTTTCAGGCCGGCGGGCTTGCCGTCCTGGACTGCTTTGTCGAGATGGAACATGCCGCGATAACACACTTCGTGCACGACATCCATGTTGATGCGCGTCATGGGATCGCGGAGCATGGTGAAACCCAATTTGGTCAGCGCAAAGCGACCGTCGTTGAGAGTGAACAGTCCGATCCCTAGGCCCGACTCAAGCAGGACTTTGATCCCGTAGCGCGGCAAATCGATTCCGGCCGCCGCTTCATCCAACGTCATTCCCGCGGAGCCGCTGTGCTGGACTCGTTCCAGCACGCCGGAGTTGCGCAGAACCCGGCAGGCCTGAAACACGATCGGCGCAAAGGCGATACGCTGTGCTTCGGCCAGCGCTTCGTAGGCCGTCTTCGGATCGTTCCTGAAATAGTTCACCGTTTGGAACGGCACTAGGCTGTGGTCGTTTCGATGCCGGGCTCTTGCGTGGCCCGCCTGCGCTTTCGCCACGCCATCAGGCTTGCTTTCAGGTTCCCCGCGCTGATGACGTAGTACAGCGCTTTCAACGCCAGCAGTCTCATCCCCAGGCGCCTGCCGCGGAAGACGTTTCCCGCCAGCACCGACAGCAGGGCATCCCGCAAGCGGTAGCGGTTGTTCGGGTTCATGAAGATATCGCGCAGACCGGGCGTGGTGACGCGGTAGATGAACCAGGAGAATGCCCGGATGCCGCGGTGCACGCTGGCATCGTAGGCCTTCAGCGCGCGCCGCGCCCGCCGTGGTTGGTCGAGGCAGGTTTCGACGGTATCGGCGCCGACGAAGGCGCCGTGCATCGCCAGAAATACGCCGGTCGAGAAGATCGGGTCGAGGAACGCGAACGCATCGCCCAGCATGATGTATCCCTCGCCCGCCGCCCGGCTCGTGCTGTAAGAATAGTTGCCGGTGGCGGTGACCGGCGAGATCAGCTTCGCGTCGCGCATCCGTTCCATCAGCGCCGGGCACAGCGCGATCGTGTCCAGCAGGAACTGCCCGGGGCTCGACTTGCGCGTCTTCATGTAATGCGGCCAGCATACCGCGCCGACGCTGGTGGCGCCGTCCGCGAGCGGTATGAACCAGAACCAGCCGTGATCGAACCAGAAGATAGTGATGTTGCCTTCCGCCCGGCCGGGCAGCCGCGTTGCGCCGGAGAAGTGCCCGTAGATGGCTGCACTGTTGTGCTTGCTGCTGCGTTCCTTGAGACCGAGGCGGCTGGCGAGAAATGTGTCGCGGCCGGATGCGTCCGCCACGAATCTCGCCCGCCAAGTCCGTTCGCTGCCGGTTTCCTCCCGCGCGGTCACCGTGGCGCCGCCGAGGTGGAAAGTGACGCCGGTGACGCGGCAACCCTCGAGCGCCCGCGCGCCCTTGCGGGCGGCATTGCGGAACAGGATGT
>JBGQGU010000416.1:0-3525 GCA_041497655.1 Gammaproteobacteria bacterium | reverse complement strand
GTACACCCGCTATGCGAGTGGAACGCCGGCCTTCTTCCCGCGCCTGGGCAGCAGCCGGTATCAGGAACGATAACAACCATGGAACCCAAGCATCAGTTTTCGATCTGGTATTTTCTCGTCGCTTTCCTGCTGATCGTTGCCTTGCAGGAATTCGTGTTCGCCCCGTTGCACGTCACCAATCTCCCTTACAGCGACTTCAAAGCGCTGCTCAAGGCGGGAAAGATAAGCAACGTCGGACTCGGCGAGACGGTCATCAGCGGAACGCTGCTCAACGAAGGACTGGAGGGCGTTCTGGCCGGCGAGACGGCCGAACAACTCAGGAAGCTCGGCAGGGGGGAGCATCGCTTCACCTCGGTGCGCGTGAACGATCCCGCTCTCGTCCAGGAACTCGAAGCGGCAAGAGTGCGCTTCACCGGCCAGGTTGAAAGCAAGTGGCTGTCAACGCTGCTCTCGTGGATCGTTCCCGCCGTGGTCTTCTTTGCGATCTGGAACTTCGCCATGAAACGCATGGGCGGTGCGGCGGGCGGCATGCTCGAGATCGGCAAGAGCAAGGCCAAGGTCTACATGGAAAAGGACGTCAAGGTGACTTTCGACGACGTCGCCGGCGTGGATGAAGCGAAGGAAGAGCTGAAGGAGATCATCGCCTTCCTCAAGGATCCGAAGAGCTACGGGCGGCTCGGCGCGCGCATTCCAAAAGGCGTGCTGCTGGTCGGACCGCCGGGCACCGGCAAGACCCTGCTCGCGCGCGCGGTCGCAGGCGAGGCTGGTGTGCCGTTCTTCTCCATCAGCGGCGCCGAGTTCGTCGAGATGTTCGTCGGCGTCGGGGCGGCGCGGGTGCGCGACCTGTTCGAGCAGGCGCGGGCCAGGGCCCCGGCGATCATCTTCATCGACGAGCTGGACGCGCTGGGGCGCGCGCGCGGGGCGTTCCCGTTCGGCGGCCACGACGAGAAGGAACAGACCCTGAACCAGCTCCTGTCCGAGCTGGACGGCTTCGACACCAGTGCCGGGCTGGTTCTGCTTGCCGCCACCAACCGCCCCGAGATCCTCGACCCCGCACTGCTGCGCGCGGGACGTTTCGACCGCCAGGTGCTGGTGGACCGTCCCGACAAGGTGGGCCGCGTCCAGATCCTCAAGGTGCACCTCAAGAAGGTGCAACTCGCGCCCGACGTGGACCCGGAAAAGATCGCGGCCCTCACACCCGGCTTCTCCGGTGCCGACCTGGCCAACCTGGTGAACGAAGCCGCGCTGCTTGCCACGCGGCGCGGGGCGGCCTCCGTCGCGCTCGACGATTTCACGCGCGCGATCGAGCGGATCGTGGCGGGACTGGAGAAGAAGAACCGCCTGCTCAATCCCCTCGAGCGCAAGGTGGTTGCCTACCACGAGATGGGGCACGCGCTGGTAGCGATGTCGCTGCCCGGTGCGGATCCCGTCCACAAGATCTCGATCATTCCGCGCGGCATCGGCGCGCTCGGCTACACCATCCAGAGGCCGATCGAAGACCGCTATCTGATGACGCGTGAGGAGCTGGAAAACAAGATGGCGGTGCTGCTTGGCGGGCGTGCGGCGGAGAAATTGGTGTTCGATCACCTGTCCACGGGCGCCGCCGACGATTTAGTCAAGGTGACCGACATCGCCCGCAGCATGGTGATGCGCTACGGCATGGAGGAGAAGCTCGGTCACGTCGCTTATGAAGCCGAGCGGCCGCTATTCCTCGGCATTCCGGACAGCATGCAGCGCGGGCGCGACTTCAGCGAGGAAACCGCAAGGGAAATCGACTGCGCGGTACGGAAGTTCGTCGAAAGCGCTTTTGACAAAGCCGCGGGCGTCCTGAAGCAGAGACAAGATCTGCTGGAAAGGGGTGCGCAGTTGCTGCTGCAACAGGAAACGCTCAGTGAAGAAGATCTGAAGGTATTCCGCAGCTCTCCGCCTGGTGCGGCCGACGCTGGCAAGGTAGCGCAGTAGCGATGCAGGAGATGCACGCCCGCATGGGCACGCACGAAGGCCGGGGCCGTGGCACGCGGGGCGAACACCAGCACTAAAGAGCAAGGCCGCCTGCGGGTCGAACCCGCAGGTGGCCTGTTCTATCGAAACCCCGGTCTGCCGGCGCGCAAACCGGCAGCCGCGTTACCTCACTTCAGCCGGGTCGCTTCGATCGCAGCCTTGGCGCCAAAGCCGACCGTGACGGGGAACGACACTTGATGACCGCGCGTGGTGATGTTGTCGTCATGCACCGCGAACGCGAAGTTGTAGACCTTGCCTTCCCTCAAGGCCTTGTCATCGGGATTCGCGAGGTTGAGCGGGCGGACCCACACCACGGTCCACATGCCGTCCTTCCAGACACCCTTGACGTTCGCGTTGTCGGCGCCCGACCCCTTGGCCCCTTCCCTGTTGACGACGTACTCGGGGATGAGATCGCCTTCCTTCCAACCGGCGTTGGGATCGAACGGGACCGCGTTCTGTTCACGTACCAGGGCAGTGGGCGACTTGCGGATGTCGGCGGCCGTGAGCGCCTTCTTCCCGACCTTCTTCTCATCGTACATGAACCGGGGTTGATGGGTCTTCGCGTCCACGTTTGAACCAAACGGGTTGCCGCCGGCATCGCTCAAGCGGTATTCGAGCACGTAGCCGTCGTCCGCCATGCCGACCGGGTTTGAGCGGTGGGCGCGCCATTGCATCAGGTCGAGGAAGCCCCCGGCGGCCTTGATCCTGGCAATCTCTTCCGGGGTCTTGCCCTTGTCCCAGGACGCCAGCGCGTCGGTGCGCGTCGAGGGCAGGTACTTGCGGACGTCATTCTGTTTCAGTGCCTGATACAGTGGATTCGCCTGGACCTCGGCCCTGGTCGCAAACTTCGGGTTATCGCGTTCTCCATTGTGGCAGGTGAGCCAGCAACCCTGGTTCGCGAATTCCGGCACCCCTCCGTCGTCGATCATGATCGAAAAGCGGTCCTCATAGATCCCCGGTTGCTCGCCTTTCTGGACCACCGCGTCCAGCTTCGGGTAACCGTACGGCTTCCATTCCTTGCCGTCGAAGCGCACGAAGGGATGCGCTTCGCCCGGATACGTGTTCCGCGTCTTCCACTGGGCGCGGAAAAACGCGTTCTGGTTGTCGTACGCGACCTGGAAGCTCAACCGGATGACGCCGTTCTTGCCCTCGACGGGCGTGGGTTCCAGCTTGTTTGCCTTGACCAGCTTGTTGCCGAGTTTCTCCTCGGTGTCCTTGTGACAGGTCAGACACGCTCCTCCGCTCGTAACTACCGTGGCCCCCGGGTGCTCAGGGCTGCGCAGCCACTGATAGGACGATTGAGCCGGATAGAACAGCGTCAATGTCTTCGTCGGGACCTGCTTCCAACTAATGGTGGCGGGATCAGCGGCGAATACGGAACCCGCGAAAACCGCGGAAATCGTCATTGCCACAGGCGCCAGAGTAAAAGCCTTCATGATGTCTCCTTACATGTGCAGGGTGAGATCGGGGCCTTGGACCCGGCCGAAAAGATTAACACAGCCTGCCATCGCCCCCAACCGGATG
>JBGQGU010000415.1:0-3541 GCA_041497655.1 Gammaproteobacteria bacterium | reverse complement strand
TTGACGAGGGCTTCGAGCCCGATGCCGTCCACGATATCCAGGGGATCGAGAACGTTGCCCTTGGACTTCGACATCTTCTGGCCCTCCGCGTCACGCACGAGCCCCGTGATGTAGACCTCGCGGAACGGCACCTTGCCGGTGAACGGCAGCGTCATCATCACCATGCGGGCGACCCAGAAGAAGATGATGTCGAATCCGGTCACCAGCACGGAGGAGGGGAGATACAGGCGCAGCGCTGGATTGTCCGCGGGCCAGCCGAGGGTCGAGAACGGCCACAGAGCGGAGGAAAACCAGGTGTCGAGCACGTCCTCGTCCTGCCTCAGCTCCGATGCCGTGACCTTTTCGCGAGCCCGCACGCGCTCGAGCATCGCCTGCCGGTGCCGCGCCTGCGCTTCCTGTTTCGTGCGCGCGACGAAGATGTTGCCCTCGCTGTCGTACCACGCCGGGATGCGGTGGCCCCACCATAGTTGCCGCGAGATGCACCAGTCCTGGATGCCGGTGAGCCACTGGTTGTAGGTGGCGGTCCAGTTCTCCGGCACGAAGCGGACCTCGCCGCGCGCCACCGCGTCGAGACCCGCTTTCGCGAGCGAGTCCATCTTCACGAACCACTGGTCGGTGAGCATCGGCTCTACCACCGCGCCGGTGCGCCCGCAGCGCGGCACCATCAGCTTGTGCGGCGTCACCTCCGCGATCAGTCCCTGGTCCTTCAGGTCCGCGAGAACCTTCTCGCGCGCCTCGTAGCGGTCGAGCCCCCGGTAGGCGGAAGGCAGCAGCTCGGAAGTGGACTTGCCCAAGAGACCGGATGCGTCATCTGCGTGAACTCCGCCCCCTGCTGCTGCCTTATGACCCAACTCGATATCATCGAGGGGTGAGTCCTTGAGTCGGGCATCCTTCTTGAAAATGCTGGGAGGATATTCTTGTTGATAACCTGAATTCTTGAGGGATCGCGATATGACTTCCTTGTGGCGGAGCCAGACAAGGAAGTCATTGAAGTCGTGCGCCGGCGTGATCTTCACGCAGCCCGAGCCGAACGCCGGGTCGACGTAGGCGTCGGCGAGAACCGGTATCCTGCGGCCGGTCAGCGGCAGCAGCACCTGTTCCCCGATGTAGCGCTGGTAGCGGGGGTCGTCGGGATGCACGGCGACGGCGACGTCACCCAGCATGGTTTCCGGCCGCGTGGTGGCGACGACCAGGAAGTCGGCGCCGGAAGCGAGCGGATAGCGGATGTGCCACAGGCTCCCGTGCTCCTCCTCGGACTCCACCTCGAGGTCCGACACCGCGCTTTTCAGCACCGGGTCCCAGTTGACGAGCCGCTTGCCGCGGTAGATCAATCCTTGCGCGTGCAGCCGCACGAACACCTCCGTCACTACGGCCGAAAGTCCCTCGTCCATGGTGAAGCGCTCGCGCCCCCAGTCGCAGGAAGCGCCGAGCCGGCGCATCTGGCGCGTGATCGCCGAGCCCGATTCCTCCTTCCAGCGCCAGACACGCTCGACGAACTTCTCGCGGCCCAGCGCCCGCCGCGAAGCGCCCTCGGCCTCGAGCTGGCGCTCGACCACGATCTGGGTCGCGATGCCGGCGTGGTCGGTGCCTGGCTGCCACAGCGTGTTGTAGCCGCGCATCCGGTGGTAGCGCGTGAGCGCGTCCATCAGCGTGTGCTGGAAGGCGTGCCCCATGTGCAATGTGCCCGTGACGTTGGGCGGCGGCAGCAGGATGCAGTAGCGGTTGGGGTTGGATTCGTCGAGACCGGCCCTGAAGTAGCCGTTCTCTTCCCAGGTGGAGTACCACCGCGCTTCGATCGCCGCCGGCTCGAAACTCTTGGCGAGCGCCATCGCTGAAGACGACGAATCCGAAAAAGCGGGCATTATACCGGAGGCGGCCGTGGTTTCCCGCGGCGCGGGGCTCGCTTCAGCTGCGACGCGCAGGTTCTTGCTCTGGGCACGCAGCGTATCTTCGATCGAGGCACGGACCATGTCGTTGATGTCGGCCTTGAGATCGAGGCTGATCTTGGCAAGCGCCGCATCGAGCGCGCTGCCGATCTCCGGCATGAACCGCTCCTGCATGATTCTCGTGATCTGCTGGTCGAGGTCGCGCTTCAGCTTCTGATAGACGCTGTGCTCGAGGTTCTGTGCCTGCACCCGGGAAATGACGTCGCCCGAGGCGGCCGGGACGGCGGGCAGCCGCTCCGCGGGGATGACCTCGGTCAGCGTGGGAATGCCGGAGTCCGCGCCCTGCGACGCGACAATTTCCGTCAACGTCGGGACCTCGAATGCCGCGGCCGCGGCGGCGGGCTCCCCCGCGCCTCGCAGCCGCGTGAGCAGCGCGTCGGCGCGCTTCAGCAGCTCGTCGGCTTCGTCCTTGCGGTTTGGTGGCTCCGCCATCAGGCCGGCTTCGGAGTGTTGAGTGTTGAGTGTTGAGTGTTGAACGGTTTCATGCGTGTTGTGCCCGGTAACTCAACACTCAGAATTCAAAACTAAGCACTGGTTTTGCTGAGGTCGTGGGTGCGGATCTCATAGCCGCGGTCACGGTAGAAGCGGAAGCGCTCCCGCGCGTCCGCGCGGTCCTGCTCATCGAGGCTGACGATCTCGATCAACCGCTGGAAGCGACTGAAGAACGGAGGCCACTCCGGGCGCAGGTTGAGGAGCACGTCGTCGTGCAGCAGGCTCTCGCCGCGGCAGTCGACGATCACCGGCGTCTCCGCGGCGAGCGGATCGTCGGGCGCGCAATGCGGCACGAACCCGATCGATGGCGTCATCCACAGCATCCGGTCGAAGCGCTGCGCAGCATCGGCGTCGGCGCAGAAGACGGTGACCTTGAGCCCATGCGCGAACGCCTTGCCCGCGAGCTGGCACGCGGTCTTCAACTTGTCCCCGACGTGGGTGTAGAAATCAATCTGCGTCATCTTTTCGTTGCTCGTTCCCCGTTACTCGTCTTTCATTGTCTCGCCAGCAACGAGAAACGAGAAACGAGTCACTTTCTCCTGGTGCGATTGACGAGGAATTGCACCAGGAGCGGCACCGGACGTCCCGTCGCCCCTTTCTCCTTCCCGCTCTTCCACGCGGTGCCGGCGATATCGAGATGGGCCCACTTGTACTTCCTGGCGAAGCGCTCGAGAAAGCACGCGGCCGTCACCGCTCCGGCGGGACGCCCGCCGATGTTGGCGAAGTCCGCGAAGTTGCTCTTCAACTGTTCCTGGTAGTCCTCCCACAGCGGCAGGCGCCATACCCTGTCGCAGGCGCTTTCACCCGCGGCGACGACCTCGCGCGCGAGCGCCTCGTCGTTGGCGAAGAGGCCGGTCGCCACGTGGCCGAGCGCGATCACGCAGGCGCCGGTCAACGTCGCGATGTCGATCACCGCCGCCGGCCGGAAGCGCTCGACGTAAGTCAGCGCGTCGCACAGGATGAGCCGGCCCTCGGCGTCGGTATTGAGGATTTCGACGGTCTGGCCCGACAGGCTCTTCACGATGTCGCCGGGCCGGGTGGCGCGGCCGCCCGGCATGTTCTCGGTGGTGGGGATGGCGCCCACGAGGTTTACCTGCAGCCGC
>JBGQGU010000414.1:0-3557 GCA_041497655.1 Gammaproteobacteria bacterium | reverse complement strand
TCTAGTGTTTTTGCTGTTTCTGCTCCTCGGTCAGCGCCGCGATCACGCGCTGGCGCTTGACCTCGATCTCCTTGGCGAAGCCCGGATAGCGCTGCTCGACGAAGCCGGTGGCGAGTCCGATCTTGAGCAACGCCACCGCGAAGGTGGCGGAGAGGTCGTCGAGATCCGGGCTCGCCTTGGCGAGCTGCATCGCCTCGCACGTTTCATCACACAACTGCAGCAGTGCTTCACAGGTTTCCGCATCGAAGAGGGTCTTCATAATTGCATTCCCGAAGGCGTGAGTCGTGATTCGTGAGTCGTGAATCGACCTGAAAACCTGCAAGTTACTGCGAGATACATCGAATCACAAATCACGATTCACGAATCACGGTTTTGGTGTGGGCAAGAACCTCCGGATTGACGACGTTTACCGGCTTTCCGTCAAGGAAAGCCAGTATGTTGTCAAAGGCCTCTCCGAAGTAGGTCTCGTAAGTGTCCTGCTCGAGCCACGCGGCATGGGGCGTGCACAGGGCGTTGCCGAGCATGAGCAGGGGGTGGTCGCCATCCAGCACCGGCTCGCTCTCGTAGACGTCCACGGCCGCGAACCCGGGCCGCCCCCGCTTCAACGCTTCGACCAGCGCCCCGGGCGCGACCAGCTCGGCGCGCGCGGTGTTGACGAGCAGGGCGGCCGGCTTCATGCGCGCCAGGTCTTCAGCGGTCACGATCCCGCGCGTGGCGGACATGAGCCTCACCATCAGCACCAGCACGTCGGACTGTTCGAACAGTTCCGCCTTGCTCGCGGCGACGCCGTAACCCGACGCGCGCGCCGCGGCGAGCGAGGCGTCCCGGCCGAAGACCAGCACGCGCATGCCGAAGCTTGCGCCGGTCGCGGCCACCAGCTTGCCGATCTTGCCCAGGCCAAAGACGCCGAGCGTGCGGCCGCGCAGCGTCCCGCTGAACGCCTGGCGAAACTCGCCGCGCTTCATCATTGCCGCCTCTTGCGGGATGCTGCGCAGCGAGGACAGGATGAGCGCCCAGGTGTGCTCGGCGACGGTGTAGGGCGACGCGTTCGTGCCCGCCATGATGGCGATGCCGCGCTCGGTGCACGCGGCCACATCGATGTGGTGCGTGCTGCGGCCGGTCTGGCTGAAGACCTTCAATCGCGGCAGGCGACCGATGATGTCCCGCGTGTAGCGGGTGCGCTCGCGCACCGGGACCACGATCTCCGCGTCGAGCAGATTGGCGAGCAACTGCTCGGTCGGGGGCGCGACGTCGCGGAAGATGCGGACCTCGTGTCCGGACAGTTTCGAGAGGCACTCGAGCCTGGAAATGACGCCGTGGTAGTCGTCGGGTATAGCGATGATCATGCGGCGAGTTTAGCAGAGGCGGCGGACGGACAAGAATTGAACCGCCATCCCTGAACTTTTCCCGTCGCTCCTCACGCGTTGTTTTGTGTCAGAATCGTGTCCCAATCTACGAGGGAGGACGCTGTGGAACTTGGATTGACGGGAAAAGTTGTAGCGATCACCGGCGGCAGCGAAGGCATCGGACGGGCAACTGCGATGCGCTTCGCACAGGAGGGCACGAAGGTCGCGATCTGCGCGCGGCGCGCGGACGTGATGGAGGCTGCCGCGGAGGCGATCCGCAAGGCGACGGGCGCGGAAGTCATGACGATGGTGGCGGACGCCGCCAGGCCGGACGACATGCCGCGCTTCATCGAGGAGACCGTCAAGCGCTACGGCCGCATCGACGCTGTGGTCAACAACGCGGGCGGCACCGGGCAGTCGCCGTTCGACGCGGTGGACGACAAGGCCTGGCAGCAGGACATCGACATCAAGGTATTCGCGCAGATCCGCACCGCGCGCGCCGCGATCCCGCACATGAAGAAGCAGGGCGGCGGGCGCATCATCAACCTCAACATGGTGGGCGCGAAGCAGCCGTTCGCCGGCGGCTTCCCGACCACCATCTCGCGCGCCGCGGGACTGGCGCTGACCAAGGCGCTGTCCAAGGAGCTCGCGCCGTTCAATATCCTGGTGAATGCCGTCGCCGTGGGGAAGATCAAGAGCAAGCAGCAGGAGCGCGGCGCCGCGCGCCGCGGCATGAGCGTCGAGGAGCACTACAGCTCAACCGGCAAGACCGTGCCGATGGGGCGCATGGGCGAGGCGGAGGAGGTCGCGAACGTGATCGCGTTCCTCGCTTCCGACGCCGCGAGCTACGTGACCGGGTGCTGCATCAACGTCGACGGAGGATTATCGGGCGTTCTTTGAACGCCCGATAATCCTGAATTGGGAAAAACAGGGCGCCCAACAGAATGAACTCCCCTCCTGCCCGAGGAGGGGTCGCCGCGCAGCGGCGGGGGTGGTGGGAGAGTTTTCGCGCAGCCAACCACCCCGTCACTGTCGTGCCACCCCGCCCGGCCCGCCGCGCTGCCATCCTCAATTGCGCGCAGCGCTGTACTTCGTCCCTCCCTCTCAGGGGGAGGGAACAGAGGGTGGGGGTGGTTGCGTCGGGCGTTCGCCGGCTCACCCCTCACCCCCGCCCCTCCATCCCTCACCCCCGCCCCTCTCCCGAGTGGAGAGGGGAGATTCGAGATTCCGTTCTCGTCAAAGGTGAACGGAATGCAATGAGAATGGAAACCCCGGCTCACCCTTAACCAAGGAGGAGAGCAGAATAGGGGCGGCGCGTCAACCGCGGTAGCCCGTCACCGCGCAGACGCGAACGTCCACTTCAAGCTGCGTGGCGTAACGGGTATAGGGCACGCCGCCCACCTCGCGCAGTGGAATCCACCAGGTGAACACGCTGTCCCGAAGCACCGTGACTTCGACCGGGACGCGCTCGATCCGGCAGTTCCCGAGGACGACGCTGACGTAGCGCAGGTCGCTGACCCACCCCGTGAGCCATTCCGACTGCGCGATAACGCACGCACGGTAGACTTCGAACGCAAGGTCCGGGCTGCAGTAGCCGGAGGTCGGGTGCTGGTATAGCACGATCCCGAGCTTGCCGTCGGTCTTCCCCCTGGCGAGCAGCCTCGATGATGCGTCGAGGAACACGAGCTCTGCGTTCAGCACGCGTCCGTCGCGTTCCTTCCTGGATGCGTCCGTGAGAATTACCGTCAGCGTCGTGTGGCTGCTGCGGTGCCAATAGCCGTAGCCGAGAACGCCTGCCACGAGGCCGATGACGATGGCTGTTGCTGTACGCACGAGCAAGAAGAGAAGCCCAACGTGAGGGCGGAAGAGCGTGAGGGGGAAAAACCGTTTTCCCGATCTCCCGATCTCCCGATTTCACGATCTCACGGTACCAAGTGTTGCGCAAAGAACGCGAGCATCTCGCTCCACGTGCCGCTCGCCGGGCGCTCCCGGTAACGCGCGGCGTCGAGGAAGTTCTGGAAGGCATGCCCGGCGCCGTTGTAGCTGTGGAACTCGTGCGGCTTGCCGAGTCGCGCCAGCTCCGCGGCAATCTTCTTCACGTCCTCCGGGCTCGGGTTGGTGTCCTCGATGCCGAAGAACCCGATCACCGGGCAGTTGATGTCCTTCGTCCGATCGTAGGGTGAGGGGAGGCTGCCCCACTGCTTGAGGATG
>JBGQGU010000413.1:0-3559 GCA_041497655.1 Gammaproteobacteria bacterium | reverse complement strand
GCGTCCCGCATCACCGTGCCGGTCGCCTGCGGGCGGCCGTCGCGCAGGATGTTCTTGCGCCGGAACTCGACCGGGTCCATCTTCAGCTCGCGCGCGATCATGTCGGCATGGCTCTCGTACGCCCACACCAGCTGGGGTATCCCGAAACCGCGCAGCGCGCTGGCCGGCGGCAGGTTGGTGTAGAGAGCGTACGAATCGATGTGGACGTGCTCGATATCGTACGGGCCGGGGGCGGTGAATCCGGACTTTTGCGTGATGCGCGGGCCGATGTCGGCATACGCCCCGCCATTCCACCAGACCTCGCACTCCCGCGCCGTGACGCGCCCGTCCTTCGAGACTCCGCTCTTGATGCGGAGCGTCGCCGCGTGCTTCGTCAGGGTGTAGAACTGCTCCTCCATGGTCAGCGCGATCTTCACCGGCCGGCGGGTAAGCAGCGCGAGGACGGTGACGAGCGCTTCGAGCTTGATGTAGATCTTCGCGCCGAATCCGCCGCCGAGATACGGAACCTTCACGCGCACCCGGTTCTCCGGCCAGCCGAGCAGCCGCGCAATCTCGCTACGCACGAACGACGGGCTCTGCGAAGCCGTGTGGATCGTCACCGACGACCCCGTTGGCTCGGCCACCGAGACGAAGGGCTCGAGCGGAACGTGCAGGACCTGCTGCGTGCGAAACGTGTGCTCGAACACGCGCTCGGCATCGGCGAAACCGCGTCTCGCATCGCCGCGCCGCAGGTGAAAGTCGAGCGCGACGTTCGTGTCCCTGCGGCCCGCGAGATACTTGAGATCGGGGAACGTGCCCGCCGGCTTCAGGACATCGTGCACGATCGCCTTCGACGACACCGCCTCGATCTCGTCGAACACCGCGGGCAGCTCCTCATACTCCGCGATGATCCGCTGCGCTGCTTCCTCCGCGACGTGCGGGTCCGCGGCGAGGACGACGGCTACGGGATCGCCGACGTAGCGCACCTTGTCCACGGCCAGGATCGGCTGATCGTGAAAAGCAGGGCCGTAATAGGGGTTCGGGGCGATGGCGCGAATATCCTCGGCGGTGACAACGCAGTGCACGCCTTCCACCGCCCGCGCGGCGCTCGCGTCGATGCGTTTGATGCGCCCGTGCGCCACCGTGCTGCGGAAGATCTTCCCGTACAGCATGCCGGGCAGGCGCAGGTTGTGCACGTACTCGGCGCGGCCCGTGACCTTGGTGCGGCCTTCGAGGCGTGGGACTGAACGGCCGATGGGGCCGCTTGGTGCCGTCTTGGTTGCCATCACTTATGAAAAAGCGTGAGTCGTGAGTCGTGCTTCGACCCCCTCACCCTGCGCCCGCGAAGGGCGGAGCAGGTTCCAAGCGTACTTTGCTTGGATGCGACCCCGGAGCGGGATGCGGCGCCGCGATTGCCCGCGTGCTTATGTGCGCCTTCACGGTCGCATCCCCAAAAATGGGGCCCCTGCTCCACGTTTCGGCGCACCTCCCCCTGAGGGGGAGGGGAAATTGTCTAATCTCCAGCGGGCCCAAAAAAAACCCTTCCCCCTCAGGGGGAAGGTTGGGATGGGGGTGGTGTTGCGCTGAATTCATATCGCCTTGTGCGCTTACGCTCGCATTGCTAGGACGCCGCTAATGCCTGTCTTATCGCGCGAGCAACGTAGACGCGCAGAAGCTCGCGCTTGTAGGCAGCGGTCCCGTGCTGGTCCCCGATCACGGCAGCCTCCGCGGCGCCCGCCTCGCCTGCGCGACGCAGCACGGCGTCATCCGCGCGCGCACCGCGCAGGACCTCCTCCGCTTTCGCAAGGCGCGTCGGCGTGTCGGTCGCCGCGCCGATCACGATGCGGGCGTCGCGAACGACAGCGCCATCCGTGTCGAGCACGACGGCTACGCCGAGCGCCGGCCAGTCGTCCGCGGACCGCGTCGTGCATTTGAGATAGGCGGCGCGCCTGGGGCCTTGCGCCGGCACGGTCACTTCCGCGATGAGCTCGCTGCGCCCGAGCGTCGTTTCGAGATAGCCCAAGTACAGCTTGTCGAGCGGCAGGGTTCGCTCTCCGGCAAGGCTTACGATGGTGATGCTCGCGCCGAGCGCAATCAGTACCGGAGGCAGGTCCATGTGCGGATCGGCGTGCGCCAGGTGCCCGCCTACCGTCGCGACGTTGCGCACACGCTCGTTGGACAGCGTCCTCAGGGTTCGAGTGATGACCGGCGCCTGGCCCTTCACGACCGGCGAGCGCCCGAGCGCCGACAGGGTTGCCATGGCGCCGATGCGAAGACCGCCGTCGGGAGTAGCTTCGATGGTGGAGTACTTGCTCTCCACCGCCCGCAGGCTGACGAGCCGGGCGGGACGCAGCACGCCCATTTTCATCATCAGCATCACAGCGGTGCCGCCAGCGATTGGACGAACCGGGGTTTCCCCGGAATCGAGCAGTCCGGCCGCTTCACGCAGCGTGCGTGGCTCAAGCAGCTCGAATGGCGTCATGCGAGAGCCCTAAAACTATTGGAACCGCAGTCAAATGCAGATAATCGAAGGAATAAAGGCACGGGGCGATTCTAGTTGGACGCCAAGCGATGCAGAACTTTACTGGCAAGGCAGAGAAAATTCAAGAAAACAGTCGTTTATGTGCTAAAATCGCGCGCTTTTGCGTTGCACCAAACCGGTACCCTTAATGCGCTCGCTCGAAACCGACAAGATGAATACCGGCGTCAACACGTCGCTCGCCAGCGACCCTGCCCGCCCCCCGCTGCGCGCGCCGAGTCCGGGTCGCGCCATCCGCAACATCGCCATCATCGCCCACGTCGACCACGGCAAGACCACGCTGGTCGACAAGCTGCTGCGCCAGTCCGGCACGTTCGCGGCGCACCAGCACCTGATCGAGCGCGTGATGGATTCGAATGACCTCGAGCGCGAGCGCGGCATCACCATCCTCGCCAAGAATTGCGCCGTCAACTACGCCGGCACCCACATCAACATCGTGGACACGCCCGGCCACGCCGATTTCGGCGGAGAGGTCGAGCGCGTGCTCTCCATGGTGGACGGCGTGCTGCTGCTGGTGGACGCGGTCGATGGGCCGATGCCGCAGACGCGCTTCGTCACGCGCAAGGCGCTGGCGCAGGGGTTGAAGCCGATCGTGGTGGTCAACAAGATCGACCGCCCCGGCGCGCGTCCGGATTGGGTGGTCAATCACACGTTCGATCTCTTCGACAAGCTCGGCGCCACCGAAGCCCAGCTCGACTTCCCCATCCTCTACACCTCCGCCCTGAATGGCACGGCGACCCGGGACCTCGCACAGCCGGGCACGGACATGCGCCCGCTGTTCGACGCGATCCTCGAGCAGGTGCCGGTGCGCGCCGACGATCCCGACGGCCCGCTCCAGTTGCAGATCTGCTCGCTCGACTACACGAGCTACGTCGGGCGCATCGGCATCGGGCGCGTCAACCGCGGCCGGATCCGTTCCGGCCAGCAGGTGGCGGTGCTGCACGGCCCAGGCAGCGCGCCGATCATCGCCAAGGTCAACCAGGTCCTGGTGTTCAAGGGGCTCGAGCGCGTGCTCGCCGAAGAAGCGCAGGCGGGCGATAT
>JBGQGU010000412.1:0-3561 GCA_041497655.1 Gammaproteobacteria bacterium | reverse complement strand
CCCGCCACTTCGGAAAAGAGGCGCCGCACTTGATCCACCCGGACAGAGTCGCACGCGAAAGCGCGCGCCCCGGTTTCCGCGCACAGCGCGGCGAGCTTTCCGGGGTTGCGCGACGCGAGCGCGACTTTCATGCCCTCCCGCGAGAAGAGCCGGGCAAGCGCGGCGCTCAAGCCCGTGCCGGCACCGACGATCAAGGCTCTCTCGTGGCGTGTTGGTTCCATGGCGGGCGGGGTCAGGGTGAAGCCTTTCGCAAGGGGCGGACGATTAGTCCGCCGTGATCCTCGTTTCCGCTATGAATGTTTTCCAGCGCCCGACATCGGCCTTGATCTGCGCCGCGATCTCGGCGGGCGAGCTGGGCGAGGGCACCAGGCCCTGCTTCAGCAGGCTCTCGCGCACGTCCGCCAGGGCGAGGATGGACGCGACCTCCTGGTTCCACTTCCGGATGACGTCCCGCGGCGTGCCGGCCGGACCGGCGATCCAGAAGTAAAGGTCGATATCGAGGTTTTTCAGCCCCAGTTCGGCGAAGCTCGGCGAATCCGGTGCGAGCACCGAGCGGCTCTCGCCGGAGACCGCGATCACGGCGAGCCTCCCCGTCCTGGCGAACGGCAGCGCGGTGTGCACCGGCAGCACCATCAACTGGACCTGCCCGCCGAGCAGGTCCGCGAGTGCGCCCGCCGCGCCCTTGTAGGGCACGTGCAGCACGTCGAGCTTGAGGCGCTGCTTGAGAAGCTCCACGGCAAGATGCTGCGGCGTGCCGTTGCCAGGCGACCCGTAGCTCAGCTTGCCGGGGCGGGCGCGCGCGAACGCAGCCAGCTCCTCGAGTGTCTTCACCGGCAGCACGGCCGGGTTCACCACCAGCGCGATGTTGCCCTTGGCGACCCTCCCGACCGTGGCGAAGTCGCGGACCGGGTCGTAGGGCAGGTCCTTGTAAAGCGCGGGCGTAATGGTGAAGGTGTTGACCGTGACCATCAGCGTGTAGCCGTCGGGACGCGCCTTGGCGACGATGTCGGCGCCGGAGTTGCCGCTGGCGCCGGGCCGGTTGTCCACCACCACCGCCTGGCCCCAGCGCTCGTGGACCTTCGGGCCGACGAGGCGCGCGATGATGTCGATCCCGGTGCCGGGCGTGTAGGGCACGACCACGCGGATCGGGCGGCCTGGGTAGCCTTGCGCCGCACTCGCGGCGGGCGCATGGCCGCAACACAGTGATAGCAGGCAGAAGAGCACCCTGCCGGGCGCGGACTTCATCAGTGTCATGACCTCTCCTTGCGTTCCGGTTGCCGCTTTGACTTTTCCTCTGCCGGCAGGCGCAGGAGCTTCAGCGCGTTGCCGGAGTAGATCTTGCGCTTGTCGGCCGCGGAGAGCTTCAGGTCCTCGATCGAGCGGATGCCCTCGCGGATGTACATCGGCCCGCCTTCCGGGTCGAACGGGCAGTCGCTCGCGAACACCACTTTGTCCGGGCCGAAGAAGTCGAGGCCGCAGCGCAGCGCGGAGGCCGACCCGCCGAGGACGGTGTCGGCGTAGAACATTCTGAAGTATTCGATCGGCTTCCGCGCCATGCGCTTGAGCAATTCCTCGTAGTTCTCGTCGGCGGTGCGGCTGCCGAGCTGCGCCCACAGCGTCTCGGCGCGCCCGGCGAAGTAGGGAATCATGGCACCGCAGTGATGGGTGATCACGCGCATGCCGGGCAGGCGGTCGAACAGGCCCGAGAACACGATGCGCGCCATGGCGACGCTGGTCTCGTACGGCCAGCCGAGCACCTGCCAGATCTCGAACTTCGATTTCTGCTCGTTGACGTAATCGGCGCGAGTCGCCGGCCGCGCGGGGTGCATCCAGATCGGCAGGTCGTGCTTCTGCGTGACGCGCTCGAACACCGGGAAGAACTCCGGCTCGTCGAGCGGGCGGCCGTTGACGCTGGTGCAGATCTGCACGCCGCGCGCGCCGAGCCGGACGATGGCACGGTCCATCTCCTCCAGCGCCGCCGGCACGTTGTTCATGGGGAGCGAGGCGACGAACGCGGGAAATTTCCCCGGCCACTTCGCGCACATCGCCGCCATGTCGTCGTTGGCGATGCGCGCAAGCTCGGGGGAGAGCTCCGGCCCGCCGACCAACTCGGGCGAGGGCAGGGACAGCGTCAGCACCTGCCGCACCTCGGGCCACGCATCGAGCATTCCCGCGCGCGCCTCGATGTCCCACAGCATGCGCAGGCCGCTCATACGCTTGATGATGCCCGGGTCCTTCGAGTGGCTCTTCATCATCTCGAGGTAGCGCACCGGCATGACGTGGTTGTAGATGTCGATTTTCATGACGCATGCATTCTCAAAGTCGGTCGGGGCCTTGTCAAGCGCGCGCCCGCCGGCGCTTGACAGCGCCGCGGCATTGCGAACATGCTCATCAAAAACGAGTGTCGAGTGTCGAGTGTCGAGGGACGCGTGAGTTCAAACCGTAAGGCGGCGCTGGTGACGGGGGGCGCGACGGGTATCGGGCGCAGTGCCGTCCTCGCCCTGGCGCGCGCCGGCTACGACGTTGCGATCAATTACCACTCGAGCGAGGCTGCCGCCCGCAGCGTTGCCGCCGGGGCGGAGAAGCTCGGCGTGGGCGCGCTGCTCGTGAAATGCGATGTGAGCGACGAGCTCGGCGTGCGCGCCATGCTGAAGCGGGTCGGGGAGAAGTTCGGACGCCTCGACGTGCTGATCAACAACGCCGGTACCACGGCCGCGATGAAGCTGCGCGATCTCGAGAGCCTCTCGCTCGATGAGTGGGACCGGGTATTCGCCGTCAACGTGCGCGGGCTGTTCCAGGTGACCCGGGCGGCGCTGCCGCTGCTGCGCATGGGCGAGCAGCCGTGCGTCATCAATACGGCGAGCATCGTCGGCCTGCGCCCCGGCCCGCAGCCGTTGCCCTACGCGGCGAGCAAGGCCGCGATCATCAATCTCACGAAAACGCTCGCCTACAATCTCGGCCCGGAGATCCGCGTGAATGCCGTGGCACCGGGCTGGATGGAGGGCGACTGGATGAAGCGGATGCTGGAGGACAAATACGGCGAGCTCATGGAGCGGCGCGCGAAGCAGACGCCGCTCAAGCGCTGCGTGACGGCGGACGACGTGGCGGAAACGATGATGAGCCTGATCCAGGGCAACCGCTTCGTCACCGGCGAGGTTGTGGTGATCGATGGCGGGTATAGCAGCTCCACCTGAAAGAAACTTGACGCACATCTTGATCGGCGTTAATTCGCGTGTCTCTGCGGCTGATCTTTTGACGGGTCTTAACGATGCTGGAAGGCGTGATCCCGTTTCCGCCCGAATTCGCGCGCCGCTACCGCGCGCGCGGGTACTGGGCGGATAAATCGCTGGCGCAAGAATTCGCGGCCGTCTTCCGCCAGTTCGGTGACCGCGTCGCGTTGATTGACCGCGACCGGCACCACACCTACCGCGAGATCGACCAGGCTGGCGACCGGCTGGCGCTCAACCTGCTGGCGCTGGGGCTGAAGCCGCTCGACCGCGTCGTGGTCCAGCTGCCCAACGTCGCCGAGTTCGTCATCCTGTATTTCGCGTTGCAGAAGAT
>JBGQGU010000411.1:0-3574 GCA_041497655.1 Gammaproteobacteria bacterium | reverse complement strand
CGGATTCGCGCTGCTGTCGAATCATTTCGAAAAGAGCCATGTCCCGGCGGTGCTGCCGCGCTTCCTGCCCGACGATTGGAAGGGCGGGTTCGTGCTGCTGGTCATGATTTTCGTGCTCTCCAGCTTCCTCGACAACATCGCGGCGGCGATGATCGGCGGCACCATCGCCGCCACCGTGTTCCGGCACAAGGTCCATATCGGCTATCTGGCGGCGATCGTCGCCGCCTCGAACGCCGGCGGTTCCGGCAGTGTCGTGGGCGACACCACCACCACCATGATGTGGATCGACGGTGTGAGCCCGGTTGACGTGCTGGAGGCGTTCATCGCGGCGGGCGTCGCGGTTCTCGTGTTCGGCGTGCCCGCGGCGCTGCAGCAGCATCGTTATTCGCCAATCGTCAAGGACGCGCCACACGGGATGCACGTGGACTGGTCGAGGCTCGCGATCGTGGTGGTCATACTCGCCGCAGCCATCGTCACTAACGTGGTGATGAACCTCAAATTCCCGCAGGTGTCGGACCGCTTCCCGTTCATCGGGGCCGCGGTCTGGGTGGCGATTTTCGCGTGCGCGCCCTGGCGCAAGCCGGACTGGGGCCTGCTGCCGGAGTCAATCAAAGGCAGCGTATTCCTGCTGTCGCTCATCACTTGCGCGTCCATGATGCCGGTGGAGAAGCTTCCGGCCGCGTCCTGGGAGACCGCGCTCGGCCTGGGGTTCGTTTCGGCGGTCTTCGACAACATCCCGCTCACCGCGCTGGCCCTGAAGCAGGGCGGCTACGACTGGGGCTATCTGGCGTACGCTGTCGGCTTCGGTGGCTCCATGATCTGGTTTGGCTCCTCGGCAGGCGTGGCGCTGTCCAATATGTACCCCGAGTCCAAGTCGGTCGGACTGTGGCTCAGGCACGGCTGGCACGTGGCGATAGCCTACGTGATCGGGTTCTTCGTACTGCTATTCATTACGGGCTGGCACCCCAACGCCAAGCACAAGGGGGGAGAACCGGTGGCACCGCCTGCCGCGATTACGACGCCGGCTTCGCGTTAAGTCTCCACGACGCTCTGCAGGGCTGACCGCTGGATTGAGGGGGTTGCTGAAGCACCTCGCGCATCGCACGGAATAACAACGGTAAGTTCCGTGTAAGCCGCGCGGTCCAGGTCGTTGCAACCTGGCGGGTTGGTGCTTGATTTCGCGTATCCCGAGGTATAGCATTGCCGCGGAGTAGTAAGGCGTTCCGCATAACAAAATCCTCGGCCGTCAGCGATGTCCTGAACTGCCTTACTGCGTGATTCCAAGTATTATTATTACCCCCTCGCACAACCACATCACCGGAGGACAAACATGCTGAAGAAACTCCTGAAAAAGAATGCGCGAGCGCCGGAGCAACCGAGCGCGACGCGTCGCAAATTCCTGACCGGCGCCGCGGCGGCGACCACCGGCGCGGCGATCGCCGGATTTCCGATGATCGCCAAAGCGCAGGGGCCGATCACCTTCCGCTGGCAGAGCACCTGGCCGGCGAAGGACATTTTCCACGAGTACGCGCTCGACTTCGCCAAGAAGGTGAACGATATGACGGGCGGCGAGCTCCGGATCGAGGTGCTGCCGGCGGGCGCGGTGGTGCCGGCATTCGGGTTGCTCGACGCGGTGACGAAAGGCACGCTCGACGGCGGGCACGGCGTGCTGGTCTATCACTACGGCAAGCAGAACGCCCTGGCGCTGTGGGGATCCAGTCCCTGCTTCGGTATGGATGCCAACCAGGTGCTCTCCTGGCACAAGTACGGCGGCGGCAAGGAGTTGCTCGAGAAGATCTACAAGTCCATCGGCGCCAACGTGGTGTCGTTCCCCTATGGGCCGATGTGGACGCAGCCGCTCGGCTGGTACAAGAAGCCGATCACCAAGGTCGAGGACTTCAAGGGCCTCAAGTTCCGCACGGTGGGCATCTCGATTGACCTCTTCACTGGCCTCGGCGCGGCGGTGAACGCGCTGCCCGGCGGCGAGATCGTGCCGGCGATGGACCGCGGGCTGCTCGATGCGGCCGAGTTCAATAACGCCTCCTCCGACCGTTTACTCGGCTTCGCGGACGTGTCCAAGGTGTACATGCTGCAAAGTTACCACCAGAGCGGGGAGCAGTTCGAGATCATGTTCAATAAGACGAAGTTCGACGCGCTGCCGGCGAAGATCCAGGCGGTTATTGCCAACGCCGTGGAAGCGGCCTCGCAGGACTTGATGTGGAAATCTATCGACCGTTACTCGCAGGACCACATTAATCTTCAAACCAAGGACAAGGTGCGCATGTACATCACGCCACCCGCGGTGCTGCAGAAGCAGCTCGAGGTCTTCGACCAGGTCCTGGCAAAGAGGTCGGACAACGCGCTGTTCCAGGAGGTCATCGCGTCGCAGAAGAAGTACGCCGAGCGCGTGGTGCGCTGGGGTCTTGACGTCATCGTCAACCCGCGCATGGCCTATAACTATTACTTCGGGAAGAAGCCGGCCGCGAAGAAGGCCTGACGCCGAACGCACTCGCGGGAAACACCATCCGGCGGCCCCGGATGGTGTTTTTTTTGGGCGCCGCCAGAAACGGGGCGGAAGTGGCACAATAGGTTCCCAGCCCGCCGCTACATTACCGGAGATTTTCGGCCATGCAAAAACTGTTGCTCTTCGTTGACAAGGTGAGCACCTGGGTCGGGCACGCGTTCTCCTTTTTCATCGTGGGGCTCACCCTGCTCGTCTCCTGGGAAGTGTTCTCGCGCTACGCGCTCGACAAGCCTCACGCGTGGGCCTTCGACGTCATGATCATGTTGTACGGGACGCTCTTCATGATGGCCGGCGCCTATACGCTGTCCAGGAACGGCCACGTGCGCGGGGACGTGCTTTACAGCTTTTTCACCCCTCGGACACAGGCCACCATTGATCTCACGCTCTATTTCGTGTTCTTCATTCCCGGCGTCATCGCGCTCGTGTGGGCGGGCTACTACTACGCCGCCGATTCCTGGGCGATCAAGGAGTCATCGAACATCACCGCCGAGGGCCCGCCGTACTATCCGTTCAAGACGGTCATCCCGCTCGCCGCGGCGTTCCTGCTGATGCAGGGCATCGTCGAAATCGTCCGCTGCGTCATCTGCCTGAAGCAGGGTGCGTGGCCTTCGCGCGAGGCGGACGTCGAAGAAGTGGACGTGGATGAACTGAAGAAGATGGTTCACGTCAAGGACGAGGATATCCAGAGGCTCGATGAGGTGATCGCGCAGCGGGAGAAGAACCGGTGAAGATTCGCAAGGAATTGTGGTTCGGCTTCTCGCTGATGGCGGTGATCATCATCGCGGTGCTGGTGCTCACGCCGTGGGGCAACCTGTTCGACGCGCACCTGAGCAGGGCAGACCTCGGAGTCCTCGGGCTCCTCATGCTCGCGCTGATCGTGGTGGCCATCATGCTCGGCTTTCCGACGGCCTTCACGCTCATGGGCATGGGCGTGTTCTTCGCGTGGCTCAACTACCGCAGCGTCAACCCGGCGCTCGCCACTCAGCAGGTGCTCGATCTCTTCGTGCAGCGCACTTACGGGGTGATGTCGAACGACGTGCTGATCGCGAT
>JBGQGU010000410.1:0-3591 GCA_041497655.1 Gammaproteobacteria bacterium | reverse complement strand
TCCGACGACTTCGTGACGAGCGCGCAATTCAGCAAGGATATCGAAAAGGACTACGCCGACATGAAGGCAGTGCTGGTGGATCTTGGACTTGCGAAGCAGTAAGAGCGTGACGTGATACTGCGTGACATGATACTTCGTGACGTGATGGGGCGTGACGTGAGACGGCGTATTCAGCTAGGGGACACCAAGCATAAGCTACGCTTCATCATGTCACGCCTTGCCATGTCACGCTTCACCATGTCACCCAGCGCATGAGTTCGCAAGAATGACCGATCTTGTACTTCTAGAGCGTCCAGCAGAAGCCGTAGTGCTGTTGCGCATCAACCGCCCCGAGGCCCGCAACGCGCTCAACCTCGAGGTGAGGAAGCTCCTCGCGAAGCACATGGCGGAATTCGGCGAGGACACGACGACGCGCGCGATCGTCCTGACCGGCAACGAGAAGAGCTTCGCCGCCGGCGCCGATATCAAGGAGATGGCCGACATCGGCACCATCGAGGCGCTGCAGCGGGGAGTGCACAAGCTGTGGCGCGCGATCGCCGGCTGCCCCAAGCCGGTGATCGCGGCGGTGAGCGGCTATGCGCTCGGCGGCGGCTGCGAACTCGCCATGACCTGCGACATCATCGTCGCCGGCGAGTCGGCCCGCTTCGGACAACCCGAGGTCAATATCGGCATCATTCCCGGAGGCGGCGGCACGCAACGCCTCACCCGCGCCGTGGGCAAGTACAAAGCGATGAAATACATATTGACCGGCGAGTTGTTCTCCGCGACGGAGGCTTTTGAGATGGGGCTGGTCAGCGAAGTGGTGCCCGACCCCGAAGTGGAGGGCCGCGCGATCGACCTCGCGCGGCAAATCGCCGCGCTGCCGCCGCTGGCGGTGCAGCTCGCGAAGGAAGCGGTGCTCGCCGGGATGGACGCGCCGCTCACGAGCGCGCTCGCGCTCGAGGCCAAGTCCTCCCAGATCCTGTTCTCGTCCCACGACCAGAAAGAGGGCATGCGCGCCTTCATCGAGAAGCGCAAGCCCAAATTTTCCGGCAGGTAGCCGCGCCGTAAAATTTAGAGCGCCTAACAAAATGAATTCCCCTCCTGCCCGAGGAGGGGTGCCCGCGCAAGCGGGCGGGGTGGTGGGAGCGACGGGTCCCCACGTAACCACCCCGTCTGCTTCGCATCCACCCCTCCTTGAAAAGGAGGGGAGTAAAGCAGGGCCGGTGAATTTGTTAGGTGCTCTCAATTGAAATCACTCGACCCACATCCCGAGGAATCCCGGCGCGGCATCGCGGTCGCCGCGCTGCTCGCCGGCGCGGCGGCGATCGGCGCCTCCGCGCTGTTCGTCAAAGTGAGCGAGACGGGACCGGTCGCGACCGCCTTCTGGCGCGTCGCGCTGGCGCTGCCTTTCCTCTGGACATGGTCGGTGATCGGGAGCCGCGGCGGTCACGTCGCGGCCTTCGCCGCCGAGCGGCGCCTGATCATCGCCGCCGGGCTGTTTTTCGCCGGCGACCTCGCGGTGTGGCACTGGTCCATCGTGCTCACTTCGGTGGCCAACGCCACGCTCCTCGCGAATCTCGCCCCGATCTTCGTCACGCTTGCAGTCTGGCGGCTCTATGGGAGGCGCCCAACAGCGATGTTCCTGGCGGGGCTGGCGGCCGCGCTCACCGGCGTGACGGTTTTGCTCGGCGGCGATTTTCATGCGGGCGGCAAGGTCATGCTCGGGGATTTTCTCGGCGTGGTAACCGCGATGTTCTACGGCGCCTACCAACTCACGGTCACCCGGGTGCGCAGCCGCGCGGCGACTTCCGTCATTATGGCGTGGAGCGGGCTCGTCACCGCCGTGGCGCTGCTGCCGCTCGCGCTCGTCTCCGGCGAGCAGATCCTGCCGCACACGGCGGCGGGCTGGGCAAAGCTCGCCGGGCTCGCGTTGATCTCGCAGGTGGCGGGCCAGAGCCTGATCGCCTACGCGATGGCGCACCTGCCCGCGACCTTTTCCTCCGTTGGCCTGCTCGCGCAGCCGGTCATCGCCGCGGCCCTCGCGTGGGGTCTGCTCGGCGAGACGCTGGGTTGGATCGAGATCGCGGGGGCCATCGTGGTACTCGCCGGCATCCGTATCGTCCATCAAGCGGAGCTCGCGCCAGCCAGAAAAACGTGACGTGATGCTGCGCGAAATGGTGGTGCGTGACGTGATGAGGCGTGACGTGATACTTCGTGACATGATACGGCGTGACGTGAAGGAGCGAACTGAATCGGCGAAGCGGATGTACCCGTTACGGTTCACCATGTCACGTTGCACCCTGTCACGCCGTACCATGTCACGATTTGGGAGATAAGAATGCCGTATGCCACCTCCAGCGGCGTGCGCTTGTACTACGAAGAGGCCGGCAAAGGCGTGCCCATCGTTTTCGTGCACGAATTCGCGCACAGCCTGCGCAGCTGGGAGGGGCAGATGCGCCATTTCAGCCGCCGCTACCGCTGCATCGCCTTCAACGCGCGCGGCTATCCGCCTTCGGATATGCCGGCAGCGCCTTCAAAGTACTCGCAGAAGCTCGCCGTCGACGACATCGCCAGCGTGATGCGCGAGCTCGGCGTCCGCAGGGCGCACATCATCGGCTGCTCGATGGGCGGCTACGCCACGCTGCATTTCGGCCTGCGTTACGCGCGCATGGCGCGCTCGCTCACCGTGGTCGGCGCGGGCTTCGGCTCGGACCCCGACAAGCGCGCGCAATTCCTGCGCGACACCGAGGTGATGGCGCGGCGATTCGAGGAACTCGGCACGCCGGAAGCAATCAAGGTCTACCAGATCGGCCCGGCGCGCGTGCAACTCGCCACCAAGGACCCGCGCGGCTTCCGCGAGTTCTGCGAGGAATTCGCCGGGCACTCTGCGCTGGGCTCGGCCAACACGCTGCGCGGCGTGCAAGCGCGGCGCCCGACAATCTACAGCCTCGCGCGCGGGCTCGCCCGCATGAAGGTGCCGACCCACATCATTTCGGGTGACGAAGACAACAACTGCCTCGAGCCGGGGATCTTCATCAAGCGCGTGTGTCCGGCGGCGCGGCTCACGGTGGTGCCCGGTACCGGCCACGCGGTCAACGTCGAAGAGCCGGATACTTTCAATCGCCTCACCGATGAATTCCTCTCTCTGGTGGACTCTGGCCGCTGGCGCCCGCGCGACCCGCGCTCGCTGAACAAATCAACGATGGCGGAGAGAAACTGAACCGCCAAGCACGCCAAGGCCGCCGAGAAAGTCAGAACAATAATTGGATTAAAGCAAGAGCAAGGCAGACAAGGCACGAACCTGGGTTACTGCAGCGACCCTTTTGTTCTTCGCGAGATGAGTCAGGAACACCTCGAGCTCCGAGGCTATTCATCTGCTCCGGATGGCGCTTGCCGTGGAAGCAGATGAGGCGCTTGATCCATGGGTCAAGCCTTTCGATCTTCGAATTCCTTGGCGTGCTTGGCGTTCTTGGCGGTTCAGTATTGATTCTTGATTCTCTTGGCGGCTTGGCGGTTCAGTTTTGATTTAACGGCGTCCATCGGCGGCTAATCAAGCCTCGATCTTCTTTTTCAACCGCTCGATGTACTTGTCCTCGTCGATTCATGGAC
>JBGQGU010000409.1:0-3602 GCA_041497655.1 Gammaproteobacteria bacterium | reverse complement strand
GCGCTGGGACAGTCCATCGTAATCGACAACCGCCCGGGCGGCGGCGGCGTGGTCGGCACCGAAATCGCGGCGCGCTCCCAGCCCGACGGCTACACGCTGCTGATGGCGACGTTGAGCAACGCCGTCATCAATCCCCTGGTGGCCAAGGTGTCGTATGACCCCATCCGTGATTTCACGGCGATCGCCCACACCTCCACGGTCCCGTTGATCCTCGTGGTGCATCCCTCGATCCCGGCGAAGTCGGTCAAGGAGTTCATCGCCTACGCGCGGTCGCCCGCCGCGCGCGTGAATTTCGCGTCGTCGGGCGAGGGCGCGGCCAATCATCTGGCGGCGGAACTGTTCAAGAACTCTACCGGCGTCAGCATGACGCACGTCCCCTACCGGGGGGGTGGTCTCGCCATCATCGATCTCGTGGCAGGCCACGTGCAGACGGGCTTCATGAACATATTGGAGGCGTTGCCTCACGTGAACGCGGGCCGCTTGAGGGGCCTGGCGGTTTCCACCCCCAGGCGCTCGGTCGTGGCGCCCGCCATACCCACGGTGGCGGAAGCCGGTGTGCCCGGATACGAAGTGGTTCAGTGGAGCGGCGTGCTGGGCCCGGCGGGCCTGCCGAGTGGCATCGTCGCCAGGCTGAACGGGGAGATCATGAAGATACTCGGCAAGAAGGAGATGCGAGAGCGCCTGCTCGCCAGCGGCGCGGAACCCGGCAGCGGCCCGCCGGAGAAGTTTGACGCCCTGATCAAGTCGGAAATCGCCAAATGGTCCAGGGTCGTCAAGACAGTCAAGCTGGAGATCGTCCGCTGACGGCCGGCGGCGGTGCGCGCGTGACCATAACCGAGACGCTGGCTGCATGGTTGTGCGCGCAGAGCGGCAAGCGCGTGCCGGAGGCCGCTCGCCGGAAGGCGGTCGACGTGGTCTTCGACTCGGTCGGTGCGATGATCGCGTGCTCGCAGTTGCCCGAAGTGGTGTCGATCGTGAAGCTCCTGCAGCGCATGGGCGGCAATCCGGAGTGCACGATGGTCGGCCATGCCGGGCTCACCAGCCTGGTAAACGCGGCGATGGCGAACGGAGCCATGGCGCACGGCGACGAGGTAGACCCGGTACACCTCAAGTCGGTCGGGGGCCACGTTGCCGCAGGGCCCGTGCCCACTGCGCTCGCGGTCGGCCAATGGCTCGATGCGGGCGGGCGGGACGTGCTGCGCGCCGTCGTGCTGGGCTACGAGGTGGGCGGCCGGCTGATGACTATTTTTTACCGCGAACGCGACTATACGACCCGCCGCTTCTATCCCACTGCGGTCGTGGGCGCGATGAGCTCTGCGGTCTCCGCCGGCGTTCTGCTCGGCCTGAAGCGCGAGCAGATGCAGGTTGCGATGTGCCTCGCGGCATACCAGGCCGCGGGACCCGACAACATGACCAAGGATCCCGGTCACATGGGCAAGACCTTCCAGGTCGGCGCCGCCAACCGCAACGGCGTCACCGCGGCGCTGCTCGCGCACGGCGGCTGCCACGCGCCGCTCGATATCCTCGATGGCTCGCACAGCCTGTTCGACGCCTATTTAGGCGCACCCGACGCGGGCGGCGAAATGCTGAATGGCCTGGGCGAGTACTACTCGATCACCGACGTCATGCACAAGCGCTATCCCGTTGGCAGCCCGAACCAGGCCTATTTGCAGGGATTGTTCGGTCTCATCAGGAAGCACGCGCTGCAGCCCCGCGACATTGCCGAAATCGAAGTGCAGATACCGAGCCGCGGCCTCAAGCGCATTCCGGCCACGCGCCATGCGTCGATATCCGCGCTGTCGGTGTGCGCGATCGCGGCGGCGCACCTCAAGCTCGATTTCTACCAGTTGCACGATCCCGCAGGCGCGATGGATCAGGCGGCCCGGGACATGCAGCAGCGCGTGAAATTCGTCGGGCGCGAGGATTGGACAGGCATGGAAGCCGGCCATCACGCGTTCGTGATGATCAAGACCCGTAACGGGGAAGTGCTGACCGCGGATGTCCGGTACGAGCCGATGACCCGGGCCGAGCTTGACCTGAAGTTCGACGCGTTGGTGCTGCCGCGCTTCGGAAGAGAGAAGTGCGCACGGGTCGCCAGGCTGTTGAAGGGGCTGGAAGCGGCCAAGAGCGTGAAACCCCTGATGGCCGAACTGGCGGGCATCTCCGGCTCGCGCGCCGGGAAGGTATGATGGGCCGCCTCGCATAGCCGAAAAGTGAAAGCAGTACTTCGACAAAACCACCAGGAGTTTGCCCACATGAACAGCCAAGCAAGGCCAGCAAAATGACTGCCGCCATACACACGCTTGCCGAATTCGCCGTCAATCTCAAGTACGACAGCATCCCGCCGGAAGTCCTCGAGCGCGCGAAGGATTGCGTGATAGACACGGTCGGCGCCTGCGTTTTTGGCTCGCAGCTGCCCTGGACCCAGACCGTCATCGAGTACGCCAAGCGTAACAGCGCGCCGGGCGAATGCAGCGTGTTCGGCACGCCCATCAAGGTGCGTGCGCCGTTCGCCTGCCTCTGCAACGGCGCGGCGGCCCACGCCTTCGAGCTGGATGCCCTGGTCGAGCCGAGCGTCGGCATCCATCCCAGCGCCGCGCTCGCGGTGCCGGGCCTGGCCCCCGCGCAAGGCCGCAAGATGAGCGGCCAGGCCTTGCTGTCCGCGATCGTCGCCGGCTTCGAAGTGCTCTACCGCATCGGGGACGCGGCGCATCACTCAATCGAAAAGGTCGGCTTCCACTCGCCGGGCGTGGTGGGCGTGTTCGGCACCGCCGTGGTAGTCGGCAGGCTGTTTGACCTCGACGCGAAGCAGATGGCCAACGCGTTCGGCATCGCCGGCTCGATGAGCTCGGGCCTGATGGAATTCTCCAGGACGGGCGGCATGGTGAAGCGCCTCCATCTCGGTCGCGCTGCGGAAGGCGGCTTCATGGCCGCGGTGCTGGCGCGCGACGGCTACACCGGACCCGACGGAGTGCTGGAGGGGAAATTCGGCGTTCTCAACGTGTTCTGCCGCGACGCGCAGCCGGCGCGCCTGACGAAGGATCTGGGCGCCGTCTGGCAAGTGATGAAGACCAAGATCAAGCGCTATGCGTGCCATGCGACCGCGCAGGTGCCGGTGACGCTCGCGCTCGATCTCAAGCAGAAGCACAAGCTGTCCGGAGATGATGTCGCCGCTATCGCCATCGCCGCCGGCGAGAAGACTGTGACGCAGCACGCCATCAACGAGCCGCGCGATCTCACGATGATGCAGTATAGCGTGCCATTCAGCGTGGCCGTCGCGTTGTACAGGGACCCGCTTGACCCGCGGATGTTCTCCGAGGCGACCCTCAACGATGCAAGGATCCGCACACTCGCGCGGGGCGCGCAAGTCGAATTGCTGAAGACCTCGCCAGGCTACCAATCATCGGCGTGCCGGTTGACTCTCAAGCTGAAGAACGGCAAGGAGCTGACCGCCGAGGGCCACGACTTCAAGGGCACGCCCACGATGCCGCTCACGCGCGACGAATTGCGCGACAAGTTCCTGATGCTCACCGCGCACCGCGACCGGGCGAAGGCGGAGCGGTTATTCGCCCAGCTCGCGGAGGCGGAGAAGGTGGCGGACT